>CABTXO010000318.1 GCA_902488725.1 uncultured Bacteroidales bacterium | reverse complement strand
TCGCGATCCTGAACGACCAGCTCAAGGTGCCGAACACGCTTGATGAACGGAAGCTGACCCATGTCTGCCGCTATGTGGAGACCATTTCCGGCCTCCGTATTCCGCCGAACAAGCCCATCGTGGGTGAGTTGGTCTTCACGCAGACGAGCGGCATCCACGCCGACGGGGACAGGAAGGCCGGACTCTATCAGAACGCACTGATCCCCGAGCGCTTCGGGCGGATTCGGGAATATGCCCTCGGCAAGAACAGCGGCAAGGCGAGCGTGGTGAAGAATTTGGAGCGGCTGGACATCCACCTGACCCCGGAGCAGATGAAGATCGTGACGGACAAGGTGGTGGAACTGGGGGACAAGAAGGAGAGCGTGACGGCCGAGGACCTTCCGTTCATTATCGCAGATGTGCTGGGCAGCGGGGTTTCCACGACCCGGGACAACATCCACATCGTCAACTACAGTCTCCAACTCGCCCGCGGCATGCGGCCGGTGGCGGTGATCAAGATCAACATCCACGGGCAGGACTACGAGGAGAGTGCGGTTGGAGACGGTCAGTACGATGCGTTCATGAAGGCGCTCTGGAAGGTCTACGACCGGCTGGGGAAGACGCATCCCCGCCTGGTGGACTATCAGGTGACGATTCCGCCGGGCGGGAAGACGGATGCCCTGGTCGCGGCCACGATCTCGTGGGACCACGACGGACACCTGCTCAAGACCCGGAGCATCGATTCGGACCAGACCGAAGCCGCCATCAAGGCCACCCTCAAAATGCTCAACCTCATTGAAAATGTCGAAATCAGCAGATAAAGTTGCGCGGGTTATGGGCCGCAGAAAAATCGCCAGACTTCGTCTGGCCCCTCCCGGCTGCGCCGGGCCCCTCCCTCTTACGGAGCCGAGGGTGGCTACGGATTTTCCGCAGCCCACAACCAGCGCTTCAAAAGAGATGAAAGAATATTCATAAAACAAATAGACAATGAACAAAATCAATTGGGACACCCTGGGATTCGACGCGTACCACACCCGGACCGTCATCCGCTCCCACTTCAAAGACGGCGCCTGGTCCCCGATCGAACGGACCGAAACCTTTTCCTTCACCTTCAACCCCTTCGCGCAAGTCTTCCACTACGCCATCTCCTGCTTCGAAGGCCTGAAAGCCTTTCGTCAGCAGGACGGCCGCATCGTGCTGTTCCGTCCGGACGAAAATGCCGCCCGGCTCGCCCGGACGGCCCGCTATCTGGGGCTGCCGGTCCCCACGAAGGAAATGTTCATCCAAATGTGCGAAGACTGCGTCCGGAACAACCTGGAATTCCTTGCCCCCTACGGTCATCGAGCGTCCTTGTACATCCGGCCGCTGCTGGTCGGCATGTATCCCCAGATGCTACTTGCACCCTATCCGGAAGCGATCTTCGCCGTGATGTGCGCCCCGGTGGGCTCCTACCACGGAGCGCACCTGAAGTCGTTCACCGGCGTCATCCCGGGCGATTTCGACCGGGCCGCTCCGAAGGGATCCGGCAGCTACAAGGTCGGGGCGAACTATGCCGCCACCTTCCGGCCCTACCAGATCGCCCACAGCCAGGGCTACTCGGAACTCTTGTATCTGGACTCGAAAACTCGCCGGTATGTCGATGAATTCGGATCTTCGAACTTCTTCGCGATCAAGGGCAATTCTTATGTGACGCCGTTGTCGGACACCGTGCTGCCCTCGATCACGAACAAGTCGCTCCAGCAAATCGCCCGGGATTTCGGAATGGCGGTAGAGAAGCGCCAAGTCCCTGTGGAAGAACTGGCTGAATTCGACGAAGCGGCCGCTTGCGGCACTGCCGTGGTCATCACCCCGATGTCGCGCATCGACGTAAAGCCCGTGCTCGAAGAACCGACCGTCAGCCAGTCCTTCCGCTTCTTCGAAGACGGCATCGTGGGCCCGGTCTGCAGCAAGCTCTACCGGCAGATCACCGGCATCCAGTTCGGCGAACTCCCCGACCCCCACGGCTGGTGCCACCCGGTGGAATGCTGAGATGTGAGACTTCCACCCCCGTCATCAAGTGTTCCCTTGCCCGAACCGGCAGCAGCATCCCCGTCTTCGCATGGTGAGCGGCCGTGCAGCAGTACCGCCGCCCCGTGACCCTCGGCCCGTGGCCGACCGGATGGAGTTCGCCGATGCTGCTGCCGGTCTCCCCGCGCTTCACGACCTTCCGGGCCGGCAGCGGGAAAAGCAGCCGGACTGCCTGGCTGCGAGCATCAGAAACATCTTGCGCAGCTTCATGATTTTCCCCAACACCATGCCTCTCGTGGTACGGAAACGGCATCCACAGGGGCATTTTGGAGGTGTTGTCACTGAATATGTTACAAAAGCCCCTGTGGACGGCCATGCCGAAAACCGCCCCGCCATCCACAGCCCAATTTTGAAGAGCCTGTCACT
>CABTXO010000317.1 GCA_902488725.1 uncultured Bacteroidales bacterium | reverse complement strand
GGGTCTGCTGCTGATTCTGATGCTGCTGTTCTTCATGCTGGTCTATTACGTAAATCCCCTGTACAAGATGCTCTCCGGTCTGGACAACTACCGGTCCTACAACAAGAAATACACCTACGATTTCGAAGGCGACGACCAATTGAAAGAACTCAATGCCGGCATCACAGAGCTCGCAGGGGAGAACCAGCAGCTCCGCAAACGGATTTCCGACCTCCGGGACCGGCAGGAATCGAATTCATCAAACGGCTGAGCATGAACGTCAAGGTCATATCGCGCAACGTGGGCGCTTCCCTGCTGGTAAGTGCCTTGTTCATGTTCTTTTCCATCCTGGTGTCCGTCGCCAACGGCAACGACAGCGCGCTCGCGGCCTTGATCATCAGCTGCACCATCACTTTCACGGTCGGAATATTTCCGTTCATCTTCGTCCGCAAGCCCTCCGCGATCTCCATGACGGACGGGTACGTGATCATCGTCCTGGCCTGGCTGCTGTCTTTCATCTTCGGCATGCTGCCCTACGCGCTCTGGGGCGGTCCCTTCACGGTCATCAACGCCTGGTTCGAAAGCGTCTCGGGCTTCACGACCACGGGAGCCACCATCCTGGACAATGTGGAGGGACTCCCGAACAGCCTGCTGTTCTGGCGCTCTTCCACCCATTTCATCGGCGGCCTGGGGGTCGTCGTCTTCCTGCTTCTGCTCATTCCGAGCGCAAGCCAGATGAAGCTGCGCCTCTCCAGCCTGGAGATCTCCACACTGACGAAAAGCACCTACCGAACCATGTCCAACCGGACAGTGTACATCTTCACCTACGTGTACCTCGGGATCACCGCTGCCGCCTTCCTGTGCTACTGGATTGCGGGCATGTCGGCTTTCGAGGCGATCTGCCACGCGATGAGCGTGGCTGCCACGGGCGGCTTCAGCACCCGGAACCTGTCGATTGCATCCTTCCGCTCTTTGCCGATCACCCTCATCACGATGCTGTTCATGATCCTGGCATCCACCAATTTCGGCATGATCTTCCTGGCCGTCATCCGCCGGTCCCTGAAGCCCTTGAACAACGAAGTGCTCAAGTTCTATCTCTGGGGACTCGCCGTCGGCAGCCTGCTGGTCGCCGTCACCCTCAAACTGGTGGGCGTGGAGCAGAACTGGGGAGACGCCCTGCTGAACGGCTCGTTCCACATCATCAGCTTCGCCTCCACGACCGGTTTCGCCATCGCCGACAACAGCATCTGGCCCTTGCTTCCGTCCGTCCTGCTGATCTTCCTCGGGCTTCGCTGCGGCATGGCCGGATCGACCACTGGCGGCCTCAAATCGGACCGCATCCTCCTCCTCTACAAGCAGATCGGCTACTATCTCATGCACGTGATGCATCCCGCTTCCATCCATGAGGTGCGTGTGAGCGGCCGCGTGCTCAAGCAGGAGGAAGTGGCTCCGCATATTCTCTTTGTCGCCCTCTTCCTGGTGGTCATGATGCTTTCCTTCCTGCTCTGCCTCACCTTCGGCGTCGACAACCGGAACGCCCTCATCGGCACCATCTCCTGCCTGAGCAACGTCGGACCGTCCGTGGGCGAACTGGGCACCTTCGGCAACTACAACATCGAATCTGCCGCGGCCAAGTTCATGTACGCGCTGGACATGTTCCTGGGCCGCGTGGAAATCTATCCCATTCTCGCCGTCGTCGCGATGATCTTCGGGAAAAAACCGATCCGGTGATGGGAAAAGGGGAGTTCTATGCATCACGATTCAGAGCCTGCTTCGGCTACGAACTGACGCCGGACCAGGACCGTCTGCTCCGGGAGATTGCGGACTTCATCGTCTGTGACGACGCCGACATCCTGGTGGTCAACGGTTATGCCGGCACCGGCAAAACCACTGCCTTGGCCGCTGTCATCGACGGGCTGGATGGCCTCCGTCCGGTCCCGAATCCCGAAAAACCCGACGAGAAGGAGGAGATCTGTGTGCTGATGGCCCCTACCGGCCGCGCGGCAAAGGTCCTTTCCTCCTATGCGCACAAGCCGGCCGTCACGATCCACAAACGCATTTACCGCCAGAAGTCCGTCGGCGAGGATGGCTTCGGCCAATTCTCGCTCGCACCCAACAAACTGTCCCACAAGCTGTTCATTGTGGACGAAGTCTCGCTGATCGGCATCGATGCCGGCCAGTCGCAGTCCACCGCCCAGTTCGGGACCGGAGACCTGCTGCACGACCTCGTGGAATATGTCCGCAACGGGAACGACTGCCGCCTCATCCTCATCGGGGATGCCGCCCAGCTGCCGCCGGTCGGACTGGATGCATCCCCCGCCCTTTCCCCGGAATATATGGACGGCTTCGGCGGAGTCCGGTATGCGACGCTGACCGATGTGGTGCGCCAGCAGAAGACTTCGGGAATACTCTGGAACGCCACTCGGCTGCGCGAGCGCATCTCCGC
>CABTXO010000316.1 GCA_902488725.1 uncultured Bacteroidales bacterium | reverse complement strand
TCCGCTTCGAGGCCCTCCGCAGCTTCGCCGACAAACTCGTCGGCCGCGCACGGTGAACGCCGGCTATTCGGGAACGTAGATGACCCGGCCGTCTTCCAGTTCGTAGGCGATGCCCACGCGCTTGCCTTTGCGCTGTCCTTCCGCGCTTTCGTCGGAAGGGGTGTAATGCTGGATTTCCTTTCCCTTGCGAGTGATGATCTCCATGTTCTCCTTTCCGGGGTTCTTCACGATCGTGAAATCTTCCCCGGTCAGAACTTCGGTCATGTTCATGTTGATGACCACGGCTACGATCAGCGCGACGGCAAAGGCCATCGCCACATCGAAGAGATTGGTGATGATCGAAAGCGGATCGCCCTCTTCCCCCCGGAAAGCCGGGGATTTGGTGCGGCTGCGTCTCATCGCCCCGCCTCCTGTTCCTTCGACAGCATGTCGGCCACATATTCAAGACGCGCCAGATCGGAAGCGAACCAGCGTTTCTTCGCCTGCCCGACCAGAATGCCGGTCCCGCTGATGACCAGGCCCACGACCGTCGTGGAGAACACGATCTGCATGTTGTAGGCCATGCCGCCGATGTCTCCCTGGGAAAGTCCCACCAAGGCGGGGCTCATCGCGATGAGGGTGCCCATCAGGCCCAGCATCGGTCCCAGTTTGGACAGCATCCGGGGAACCGCCAATTCCTTTTCGGCCTTGTTCTCGAAACGGGAAAGGAGAAAACAGCTGTAGGCCTCGCTGTGCGGGGTGCTCAACAGATCACGAAGGTAATGCACGAACAGGGAGTCATCCTGCCTGGGCAGGAGGCTCCGAAGCTCGTCCAGCCCGGACGGGGACAATTCTTTGATCCGACGGGCAAAACGCCTGTCGTTCTTTCGTTTGGTGATGTGCTGGCTGTAGAAACCGCCGATCAGGATCACCGAACGGGTCAGCAGCAGGAGCAGCAGCACGATGTCGGGAACCAGCATGCTGTTCGCCAGCCAGAATAGTGCTTTGGAGATATATTCCATGGAATTAACGTTTGTATTTTTTGAATTTCCGCAACAGATAGCCTGCCGCCGCGAAGAGCAGGAACAGCCCCAGGGCGCACAGGAGCGCACCCCAACTGAATTCCTGCTTGACAGCCGCATAGGCGGTGTCCGCATTGACGGTGGTGATCAGTCCGACCACGCACACGAAAAGGTTCACCACGAACTGCATTTCGAGCCTGAACGCCTCTTCCCGCAGCAACCGTCCCGTCAGACGGGACAACAGGGGCAACAGGAGAAGTGCTGCACCTGCCATCACCCACGCCACCAGCCGGAAGGAGATCCCCGGCAAGGTGAAATACAGCTGGCAGAGCAGGTAGAACAGCGCAGGAAACAGCAGCAGGCCGGGATAGCATTTCAGCGGGATGCCGAGCCAGGCCTTCATCCTCCTTCCGCCGGTCACCTCCCGGAGTTTCATGAAGGTGAAGGCGAAAAAGATGACGGATTCGGCCGTGACCAGCACCGCCACGTTCTGCATGATCTCCGGATTCCGGATCCACGCCTCCAGCAGGGTTTTGGACTGCTCCGACGCGAACGGTGCCGACAGCAGGATGAACACGGCGATGCCCGCAGCCAAGAGGACGGCCTGCCAACCCTTCCAGAAACTCAGTTTCAGGAGGGTGTTCAGCAGGATGAACAACAGCAGGATCGAGACAATGGACTGCATGGCCTACTGATCCCTGTTTCCGCGCCGTCTTCTGATGATCCAGACGGCCCCGACGAAAAGAACAAGCACGACGGCGGCGGCAACCGCTCCGTTGAACTTGCTTCCGCTTGCCTGCGGGACGGCAGTCTGTCCCTTTTCAAGGACCATCCCCTTCTTCTCTTCGGCAGACTTGCCGGCCGGTTCCGTCAGTTTTTTCAGAGACTCGCGGTAGCGGGAAGCCGTTTCCGGATCCACCTTGCCGGCCACATATTCCTGCAGTTTTGGATTGCCGCTGGCGAACTTCTGTCCGTTGGAACCGTACTGGCTGACCAGGCGGGTGTGCAGTTGCGTCAAGTCCGCAATCTGCTCTTCCGAGGCCTTCCACATCCCCTTCCGGACCATTTCCAGCATGATGGCGGTGATTTCCTGCAGGGCCATCGGATTCTCGTGCTCGAAGATTTCGGGCACATGAAGGCCGTAGCTGTCCCGGATGTAGACATCGTAGTACCGATCCCACATTTCCTGGTCGATCACGTCGGGCTTGGTGACGCTCCACCCGAAGGTATTCGTCACGATTTCTTCGAGACGGTCCGCCGTCGTACGACCGTTCCGCACAGCCTCCTTGAGGAATTCGGGATTGAACACGGTCGCGCGCGACTCGACGCCGATGGCTTCCTTGAGTTCCTGAATATGCACGTTGTGGCGGTTGCGGGGGTCGGGGAAGGAGGCTTCCCGATCCCTGCCCGGCCCGCTCCCGCGCCTCCGGGTC
>CABTXO010000315.1 GCA_902488725.1 uncultured Bacteroidales bacterium | reverse complement strand
CGTCCAGCCGTCGAATTCGAGCCGGGCGTCGTACACCTCGCCGTCAAATTCATTGTTCGCCCGGACGGGGCCGTCTGCGGTAATCTTCCAGCTGTCGTCGGAGCAAATGCGTTCCCGGCTGCCGTCCGCATAGGTGACATCGAGCCGGAACCAAAGCATGGGCAGGCCGTAGTGGGTGGTGGCCGGGGTGATGCCGCGCACCGTGCGCATGGTCACGAAACGGCCGTTGCCCAGGGCGACGCCGACCGCATTGACGCCCTTCCGGAGCACGGGGGCCACATCAAAGGTGTTGTAATAGACGTGCTTGGTGTAGTCCGCAACGGTCGGGGAAAGCACCTGATCACGGGAAACGTGCTTTCCGTTGATCCAGAGCTCGTACAGGCCCAGTCCGCAGATCGACAGTTCCGCAGAGCGGACGCGCCGGGACAGGCCGAACTCCTTGCGGAGACAGCGTCCGGGAACGACGGTCGAGCCGTGGAGCACATCCCCGGGATTGTCGCAGCCGATCCAGCGGGGTTCGTCCGGGCCTGAGCCGGCAGAAGCCGTGGCGGCCCCCAGGAGCGCCGCCACCAGCAACAACGTGGTTTTCTTGATCATTTCGTGAATATTACCGCTTGGAAGTGATTTCGCGTTCGTAGCGTTCGATCTCGGGAATGAAGGCAGGACCGACAGGTCTGCCGTTCTTCAGGTTGAAGTAGTCGTAGACGGCTCCGAACGGGAGCGATTTCGCCTCATCCATCATAGCCAGCCGCTGGAAGCCCTGGCCGGCGTCTTCAAACTTCCGGAGCAGCGGGAGCGGCTCCAGGAAGGCCTGCAGCAGGCACTTCTGCGTGGCACGGGCGCCGATCACATAGGCGCCGATGCGGTTGATGGATGCATCGAAGTAGTCCAGGCCGACATGGGCGCGGTCCATTCCGTCCGCCCGCACGATCTCCTTGAACAGGTCGAGAACCTGGTCGTTCATGATCACGACGTGGTCGGAATCCCAGCGCACGGGACGGCTGACATGGAGCATCAGTTCGGGCACGAAGAGCAGCAGGGACGGAATCATGTCGCTCACGTTCTCCGTCTGCTCGTAGTGGCCCGTGTCAAGGGTGTACATCAGCTTGCGCGTGGCGCAGTAGCCGGTGACGAAGTCGTGCGAACCGGCCGTGAAGCTCTCCAGCCCGATGCCGAAGAGTTTCGCCTCCAGACAGGTCTTCATGGACGGAAGTTCCTCCGCCAGAATTTCATCGAGGCTCTGCGCGAGCAGCTCGCGATAGCGTTTCCGTTCCACGGTCAGGTCTTTGCTGCCGTCGTGCACCCAGATGTTCATGATGCAGGGATCCCCTTGCGCCTTGCCCATCGCATCCGCGATGCGGCGGCAGCGCTTGGTGTGCTCGATCCAGAAGTCCCGGATCCCCTTGTCGGGGTTCGCGAGCGACAGGTCGCCGGACTTGGGGTGCGAGAACGAAGTGGAATTGAAATCCAGCTTGAAGTCGTGTGCGCGCCCCCAATCCATCCAGCTCTGGAAATGGCGGGGCTCGCAGGCATCCCGGTCCACAAAGGTGCCTCCGAAATCGCCGTAGATTTCGTGCAGATTCACGCGGAGGGTTCCCCCGAGCAGGGTCTGCACGAATTCAAGATCCTGACGGACCTGGTCGATGTTGGTCGCCCGGCCGGGATAGTTGCCGGTGGCCTGAATCCCGCCGGAGAGGGCGACATTCCGTTCAAAACCCGTCACATCGTCGGTCTGCCAGCATTGCAGGGAGATAGGAGTACGTTCCAGCCGTTCGACAGCTGCATCCGTGTCGACACCCAGGGCGGCATAGCGCTCCTTGGCAAGGGCATAGGCTTGTGTAATTTGCAGTTCTTTCATAATCGTGCGAAAATTTGTTTTAGTGATCGGGAACAAGATAGCAATATTCCGGGCACGGAACGCTTGGGTTTCTGACATTCAAACTTTTATTTTTGATTTCATAAAAAAAAATGTAACTTTGATGAACAAGCACATTCGATCCCATTGCTTTGAAATATGGCTTCAGTTCACCATAAGTATCTCGCTGTCAGCCCGCAGGACCTGGACTGGGGTTCCGCCATCAATTCCGTCGGTTTTCAGGAAATCGGTCCGGACACGGACTATCCCCCGAAAAACCATCCTTCCCGGTATCTGTTTTCTGCGCGCAAAGGGCGGGTGCTCAATGAATATCAGCTCCTGTACATCACGGAAGGTCATGGCAGTTTCACTTCCGCCTCGCTCGGCAACCGGAAACTGATCCCGATCGAGCCGGGCATGATGTTCCTCCTGTTTCCGGGCGAATGGCACACCTACTTCCCGGACAAGAAGACGGGCTGGAAGGAGTACTGGATCGGCTTCCAGGGGCCGTTCATCGACCGCCTGGTCCGCAAAGGCTTCTTCTCCAGACTGAAGCCCGTGTTCTCCGTCTCCCTGCAGGACAGCATCGT
>CABTXO010000314.1 GCA_902488725.1 uncultured Bacteroidales bacterium | reverse complement strand
GCAGGAGCGCCTGTTCCAGGTGCCCATCGAAGTCTGCTTCCTGTCCGACCACGAGCAGCAGGTCTTCGAGCGCACCCTGATGGCCGCCCTCCGGAATTTTCACGCCTGAATATTCCTGAATACACCCGCCTGCAGGGGCGATAAACGAAACAAGGGTGGTACCGAAGTGCCACCCTTGTCGCATGTGAAAAGTTCCCTATTTGTCCGCGGGATGGTCGTAGGGGCTCTTGCGGACATCCCAGAACATCTGCGTGGAGTAGTTGTTGGTGCCGCCGTCGAGCTTGGCGACTGCCGCCTTCCAGTTCTCGCCGTTCAGGGTGCTCTCGTTGGTCGGATACTTCACCCGCGGGATGATGAGCCCCCTGGTCTCGTTCAGCGGCGAGAACTTCACGTTCTTGCCGTTGTACACGCAGGTCAGCTCGCCCGGACGCAGCAGCTGGTCGGGATAGCCCGTGCGGCGGATTTCCGTCCAGGCCTCGGTGCCGTTGGTGAACAGGTCGATGTACTTCTGGATGGCGCAGGCTTCGGCATCCACGTGCCCGGAAACGGCCTTCACATAGGCGTCCACGGCCGCCGCATCCGGGCTTCCGCCCGCCAGACCGTACCAATAGTCGATGGAAGCCTTGACCCCCTCCTTGTAGTCTTCGGCGTCATAGCCCTTGTACTCGCAGAGGATGAACTTCAATTCCGCGTAGGTCATGAGCGGAACGGAATAGGTCTTCTGCAGTACGAGGGGCTGCGTGCTGTACCAGTTCGGAGAAGAGGAACGGAACTTGTCCTGGATGCCGGTAGGTGCGGCGTAGGGGATGCCGCGGTAGATGTCCCCGACCGCCGAGGTGTAGATCTGCAGGCGCGGATCCACTACCCCCTCCCAGGGATGCTTCTTCGCATTCAGCGTGTCCGGCTGGCCCTTCATCAGGTCCACGAGCGGACGGGTGATGGTGAAGTCGTTGCGGCCGTCGATGAAGTAGCCTTCGTAGAACTTGCAATAGTCGTCACCGGCAGCGGAATAAGTGAATTTCGCCGCGTCGTCGTTGCTTTTGAACACGCCGCTTTTCACCGCCTCCGCAATCCAGGTCTTCCAGGCCGGATCCACCTTGGACAGGTGCACGGCCAGGCGGCATTTCAGGGAATTTGCGAACTTCTTCCACTTCGAGGCGTCCCCGCCGTAGATGATGTCCCCGGAGGTAAAGGCCGGCTGATCTTCATCAATCTGCGCAGCCGCCTCGGTCAGTTCCTTGATCATGGCCGCATAGATCGACTTCTGGTCGTCGTACTTGGCGTAGAGCAGCCCGTCGCTTTCAAGCTTCCCGATTTCTGAATACGGGACCGCGCCCCAGGTGTCCGTGATGACACCCATGGTCCAGACCTTCATGATCCGCGCGGCGGCGATCTGGTTGGCATTCGCCCCGTAAATGGCACTGACGCCCGCCGTGGCCGGATCGGTGTTCAGCTTGATCACCCGGTCGAAGTCGGCGATGCCCATGTACAGATAGTTGAAATAGCCGTTGTTCACGGATTCGCGGATCTGGTAGCGGTCCTCTTCGGTGTAGTTGCGCTGGGTCCACTGCTGGGCATATGCCAGGCACTGCCGCCCGCTGAACCAGACATCGTAGATGTTGTCCATCGTCCATTTCTCGGCCCCGCTCATCAGCATGTGGCTGGGCACCTCTTGCGGGCTGTTGGGATCGACGTTCATGTTCTCCAGGCTCTCGCACGCGAAGAGCGACGAAGCCAGCAGCAGGACGGAAAGATATTCAAGTGTTTTTTTCATGATTGCTTCCTCCAAAATTAGAATTTGACAGAGACGGTGAAGCCGGTGTTCGCCACCATCGGGGTGGCGCCGCCCTCGATGCCCTGGATGTTGCCGGAACTGGTGACCAGCATTTCTGGATCGAAGTGCTTGGTGTCCGGGCCCCAGACGGCGAGGTTGCGCCCGTAGGCGGACAGCCGCAGGGATTTCACGAAGGCGTTCGGCTTCAGCCTGAAGGTGTAGCCCAGCGTCACTTCGCGGAGCTTGACATAGTCGGAACGGAAGACGTTCTGCGCGCCGGGTCCGGTGTAGTGGTTCTCGCCGTAGTCGCGTGCGGAGACCTTGACCGTGTTCACGCCTTCGCTCTTATAGGAGCCGTCGGCGTTCTTGACCAAGTTCCCGTCGGCATCCAGCGCGGCTGCGTAGCCGTCCACCACGATCCCGTTCTCCCGGATGCCGTCCGCAGCGGTCTCCTCGAACATGCCGCAGTACATCCCCCACAGATAGGTCGTGGAGAAGAAGTGACCGCCCCGCGAGAAGTCCAGCTGGACGCTGGCGTCGAAGTTCTTCCAGCGGAAAGTGTTGACCCATCCCCCCGTGAAATCCGGGAAGATGCTGCCGACGCTCTCGTAGCCGTCGGTGCCGATGTACAGCCCCGACTCCGGATCGACCAGCTTGTGGCCGGCTTCGTCGCGCAGATAGTCCGTGGTCCGGATGATGCCG
>CABTXO010000313.1 GCA_902488725.1 uncultured Bacteroidales bacterium | reverse complement strand
TTCAACAACTTCCACACGATCCAACTCCATTGGAAGCATCTGGTCGGAGGGGATGACTTCGCCTTCCTCCCTTCCCTGAGCTTCCGCTTCCTGTTCGGGGACGATGTCCCGATCCCGTTCACCAACACCATCGGCGGCAGCATGCCCGGCCGCTATCTGGACCAGCAGATGCCCTTTCTGGGTATCGAAAACGCGGCCGCCATGCAGAACATGCTCGGCATCGCGCGGGCCGATTTCCGGGTGAAACTCCTCAAGAACAACTACCTGACCGGTATCGTGAACTATGCCGTCTCAGCCAACAATTTCGCCCGGCTGAAGGCGGAGTACGGGCGATACGACCATCTCGGCGCAGGACTGCAGTACACCTACAACACGATCATCGGCCCGATGATCTTCAATGTCCACTGGTCCACCTACACCCATCGGGTCGGGGCCTACATCGGCATCGGTTTTGATTTCTGACTGGGCATGGACGCGGAATTGTACAATCGGACCCTTTCCCGGCTGCAGGCGCTCTGCTCCCGTCGGGAATATTGCCGTTCGGATTTGTTCCGGAAGGCCTGCGACGCGATGGACGGGGACCGGGACGCCGCGGCGGCACTGGTCGAGTCCCTGGCGGCGGACCGGTTCGTGGACGATCTGCGGTACGCTTCGGCCTTCGCGCGGGACAAAGCGCGGCTGTCCGGATGGGGGCCCGCCAAAATCGCTTTTCTGCTTTCCGGCAAAGGAATCGAGAAGGATGTGATTCGGCAGGCCCTGGCGGAAATCGAACCGGAAGAACTGGACCGCAAGATGCGTTCCGTGCTCGAAGCGAAGCGCAAAACCTTGAAGGGCGATCCGCAGGAAAAGCTCAAACTCCTCAAGTTCGCCCTGTCCCGGGGGTATGAATATGAGGCCGTGGCGAAAACCGTCGCGGAAATATTCACGGAAAAGTAAGCCGGATCGGACAGGAAATTGCTACCTTTGCACATCCGCAGCGTGCGGCAATTCCGTTGAACGAACCAAATCATTTATATTCATGATGAAAGCAATTGTAAAGACCGATTTCAACCTGCCGGGGCAGGCAGGCAAGTACGTGGGAAAAGTCCGCGATGTGTACGACATCGACGGCAAGTACCTCGTGATGGTGGTGACGGACCGGATTTCCGCCTTTGACGTGGTGCTGCCCGAGGGCATTCCCTACAAGGGGCAGATCCTGAACCGCATTGCGGCCAAGTTCCTGGACGCGACGCAGGACATCCTGCCGAACTGGAAGGTCGCCGTGCCGGATCCGTGCGTGACCGTCGGCTACAAGTGCGAACCCTTCAAAATCGAAATGGTCATCCGGGGCTACCTGTCGGGCCATGCCTGGCGGGAGTACAAGGCCGGCAAGCGCATGATCTGCGGCTGCCCGATGCCGGAGGGCATGGTGGAGAACCAGAAGTTCCCTGAGCCACTCATCACCCCGACCACCAAGGCCATCGAAGGCCATGACGAGGACATCTCCAAGGAGGAGATCATCGCCGCGGGCCTCGTGAGCCGGGAAGATTACGAGAAGCTGGAGGAATATACCCTGGCCATCTTCGCGCGCGGCACCGAGATCGCCGCGAAGCAGGGGCTCATCCTCGTGGACACCAAGTACGAGTTCGGCAAGAAGGACGGACAGATCTATCTCATGGATGAAGTCCACACGCCGGACTCCTCGCGCTACTTCTATGCGGAAGGCTACGAGGCGCGCCTGGCCAAGGGCGAACACCAGAAGCAGCTGTCCAAGGAATTCGTGCGGGAGTGGCTGATGGCCAACGGTTTCCAGGGGCAGGAAGGCCAGCAGGTTCCCGACATGCGTCCGGTCGTGGACGGTATCACCGACCGCTACATCGAGCTCTTCGAGCACATCACGGGAGAGCCCTTCGAGCGGAAGGAATATTCCCCAGCCAGCATCGAAGCCAACATCAAGGCCTGCCTTGCCGGCTTGCGGTAGGCTGAATCGGTTCCCATGAATCAGAAGAGCGGTGCCCGAGGGTGCCGCTCTTCTCTTTTGTGCTAGCGGACGGTGATGGCGTTGAGGAGGTCCAGTCTGCCGTCGTGGATGAGTTTGAGGATCAGTTCACCGAAGAGGGTGTTCTGCCAGGCGAACCAGGCGCGGGTGAACTTCTCCGGATTGTCCTTGTGGAAGGATTCGTGCATGAAGCCGGTGCCGGCGTCGGTCTTCATCAGGGTCTCGATGCACCATTTGATCTCCGCGTCGTCGGTGGACGTGAAGGCCTTCATCATGATGCTCATGGGCCAGATCATGTCGAAGCCGATGTGCGGGCCGCCGATCCCTTCCGCCGCCTTTCCCTTGAAGAAGTACGGATTGTCCTCGCTCCAGACGAAGCGGCGGGTGTTCTGGTATATGGGATCGTCCAGCGGGACATCGCCCAGATACGCCATCGCCAGCAAAGACGGCACGTTGGCGTCGTCCATCAGGAAGCGGAAGCTCAGGGAAGGGAGGAAGGCGAAGTCATCCCCTCCGACCAGATGCTTCCAATGGAGTTGGATCGTGTGGAAGTTGTT
>CABTXO010000312.1 GCA_902488725.1 uncultured Bacteroidales bacterium | reverse complement strand
CGTTCAGCGTGGAAGAGGTCAACCGGCTGGCTGCGGCCGGGGTGCCGTTCCGGGATGCCTACCGCCGGGTCGCCGACGAGATCCGCGCCGGGACCTTCGCATTCCGCGGAACCCTTCACCACACCCACGCCGGCTCGATCGGGAACCTCTGCAACGACCGCATCCGTGCCCGGATGGACCGGGAGGTCGCAGCATTCGGCTTCGAGCATATACAGAAGGCACTGTCCGCCCTGGTGTAACGCCGCTACAGGTTGACCCGGGTGCGTTGGCGGGTGGCTGAGAGCGCATAGACCTTGTAGTCGCTCTGCCAGCCCCCCGGCACCTGGAAGGAGGCGGTGGCGGAAGGTCCGGTCACGCCTTCGGAAGCGAAGATCAGCTTGTCGGAAGCGTCCCGGACTTCGTAGACCACGACATTCTTCCAGTTCTGGAAGGTCAGCGTCGATTCGGTGCGTTTCGCCGTGCCCGGCACCACCGCCGGCTTGGTCTTGAACAGGTTCTGGTTGTTGTCGGTAATGTACTCCAGCGCAACATCGGGTTCCGGCAGCGCCAGCTCGCTGACCTGGCGCCGGATCTCGTCGGCGCGGGCCCGGGTCACGGTGACACGCCGCATGCCGTAGTCATCCACCTCTTCATCCACGGGCGCCAGAAAGCCCCATTTCGTGAAAAAGTCGAGGAGGTTCATGCCCGCGATCTTGGAGCAGATGTACACGAATTCAGTCTGCTGCTCCCCAGGGGTCGGCAAGTCCGGATGCGTACGGACATATTCATACACATCGGGATAGAAGCCGCCTTTGTCCGGCTGCCGGTCGGGCGAACGGCCCAGCACATTCCCGAAATACAGCTGCAGCTGCCAGAGCGGCACCAGCATGCAGAACATATCTTTTCCGCTCTTCACGCTGACATACGGCGTCCGGGGGATCAGATTGTCCCGCCAGGCCTTGGCGTAGCGGTTCGGCAGACCCTCGTCCAGGCCCTCGTACTGGAGCCGCGAAGGCTGCTTCAGCACGACTGTTTCGACATATTCCGACATCACATTGTTGGTTGCCTCTGCCGTTCCGTGCCACTTGAAGCCGGGCCGGGTCTGGTTGCAGTGGCCGATTTCGTGTGC
Organism: uncultured Bacteroidales bacterium; assembly: GCA_902488725.1. Lineage (GTDB taxonomy): Bacteria > Bacteroidota > Bacteroidia > Bacteroidales > UBA932 > Cryptobacteroides. The sequence goes on along the minus strand of CABTXO010000312.1, from coordinate 1,429 downwards.
CGGTCCCCAGCAAGAGCCGGTCGTCAGCATCGTCACATCGCAGATTTCCTCCAAGGTTTTGTCATGGTAGGCCGTGTAGTAGCTTGTGGCGTACATGTAGGACCGGTAGACGACGATGAAGCGCATCCGGTTGGGAAAGCAGCGGCCATACTTGACCAACCCCATGAGCTCGTGCTCGCTGTGCACGAAATTGTCATAGGCGCGGATGAGTTTCTGACCGTCGGGCGTGTGTTTGCGGAAGCGCGCCGTCGGGAAGGTCAGATGGGCATGTTCCCCGAGCACATCGAAATAGTCCGACTTGGCGGCAGACAGCAGCCGGTTCCAGTCCTCGGCCGAATGCTTCCTGACATCGTAGTAGCCGTTGACCTGCCCGCTGGCGATATGGATCCTGAGGTTCGGCGCTGTAGCGGGGTCATCCGGTTGGTACTGGACATACAAGAGACCCTTCTGCCGGAGCTTGATCTTGTTGAGTCCGTCGAAAAGGCTGTATTTCTGGCCGTCAAAGCCATCTCCGTCCGGCTTGTCCAGGTTCTGCACCACCAAGTTCGCCGCCTTGCCGCCCAGCCCTTCCACCAGCACGATCAGTTCTTCACCGGCGTTGCCGAAGATGCCGGTCGCATTGTCCATGAAACTGTAGGGGCTGATTTTGTTGATGCGGGCCAGCGCATCCGGGTCCGGATAGGGTTTGTACTCCTGGATCCGGAATTCCGCCGGATACTTTCCGTTTTTCATGAATATGGCGATGTTCCGGAAAAAGAGGGACGGGCAGGCGGCGATGTCGGCATCCGTCACGCCCGGTTTCAGCGCTGAACAAATGCCGTCCGTGAACAGAGTCAGCGGGTCGAACTTGTCCGGCGCAGTCTGGAAGAAATTCATCTCGGCGCAGGAAGCGAAACCGGGGCCGCTGTCGCCCACACCCGAATGCACAACGAAACGGATGCTTTCCACGTTCTCCAGGGGCGGCTGGAAGTTCACGCGGGAGGGCATTTTCGAGCCCTTGAAGTCCTGCACTCCGTGCGAAACCCAGTCGCCGCCACGGAGTTTGTACAGGATCTCCGTTTCCTTGAAATTGCCGTTGGAATCGGAGGTGGTGCGCGGATGATAGACCAGGTAGTCGATCCGCGACTGTTCGGCGAAATGGTAGGTCAGGGTGATCGGAAAATAGTCCGGGGACGTATTGTCGTAGGCGGAATGGTACAGCGTGCCCAGATCCCCGTCCCAAGACTTTGAGATGTCCTCGTTGGCCTGGTACGATGAAGCTTCGCCCGACACCACCTTCACCGGAATGTCGCACGGGATGGATTCCGCTCCTGTGGAAGCATAGTCCTGGAGGGCCGCCTGTTTCACCGATATCCGTGCGTCGAGCGATGCGTCGCCGCCCTTGTCGTGCACGACAAGGGCGGCGACGCATCGCTCGACGCACGGATAT
>CABTXO010000311.1 GCA_902488725.1 uncultured Bacteroidales bacterium | reverse complement strand
GCCGGCACACCGGGCATCTCCGATCCCGGCTTCCTGCTGGCCCGCACCTGCGCCGCGGAAGGCATCGAAGTGCAGACGCTGCCGGGCGCGACAGCCTGCATTCCCGCGGTCGTTTCCTCGGGTCTTCCCTGCGACCGTTTCTGCTTCGAAGGCTTCCTGCCCGTCAAAAAAGGACGCCAGACATTGCTGAAGGCCCTCGCCCGTGAACCGCGGACGATGATTTTCTATGAATCGCCCTACCGGCTGGTCAAGACCCTCGAACAGTTCCAGGACTGTTTCGGCGCGGACCGCCTCTGCTCCGTCGCCCGCGAGATTTCCAAAATCCATGAAGAGCACCGGCGCGGCCCTCTTTCCGAAGTGGCCGCCTGGTACCGCGAACATGCGCCCAAAGGAGAAATCGTGATCGTGGTCGCAGGCGCACCGCCGGACTGCAAATCCGAAGACTGACAAACCCGTCCCGAAACCACAACACCCTGACACTATGAAAAACAACACTGAACCGGATGCCGGAAGAAAGCCGTCGGCATCGTTCGTCATCGGCGCGATCGCGCTGGTGTTTCTGATCATCGGCTACCAGATCGCCCTCTTTGTCCATGAAGCCGCCGTGACGCGGATCGTGGCCAACCACGACCGGCCGGACACGGTGTTCGTAGTCCGGGAGGAGATGTCCGGCTCCGCCCGACATGACAGTGCAACAGCCCGACATGACGATGCAAGCGCTCGAAATGACAGCGGAAGGGCACTGCAGGGCGACGAAGCGGAAGGACAGAACACGGGAAGCGAATGGAGGGAGCCGGAAGGAAAACGGGTGCGGGTGTACCGGAGGTCTGCGGAGCACAGCCCTGCAGCGGAGCGGATCCGGCTCCGGCACACGCAGCGCCGATACGAGAATTTCCGTTTCGACCCGAACACCGTGTCCGTCGAAGACCTCGTGCGGCTGGGCTTCTCGCAGAAGCAGGCCCTGTCCATCGACAACTACCGGCAGAAGGGCGGCCGGTTCCGCCGGAAAGCTGATTTCGCGAAGTCTTACGTTGTGGCGGATTCCGTTTACAAGCGGCTGGAACCGTACATCCATATTCCCAAAATCGACCTCAACGCCGCAGATTCCGCCGCCTTCGAGACGCTTCCGGGCATCGGGAAATTCTTCGCGGCACGGATGGTGTCCTACCGGAAGGAACTGGGAGGATATTCCTACCCCGAGCAGCTGATGGACATCTGGCATTTCGACCGGGAGAAATACGACGCCCTGCAGGACCTCGTCACCGTCGGCCCCGCAGCCCCCTACCCCCTGTGGACGCTGCCGGAAGAGGCCCTCCGGAAACATCCGTACATCGGGAAATACGCGGCCCGCGGCATCGTCCTGTACCGGGAAAACAACCCGCGGAGCAAATGGACCGTGGAGGCGCTGGGTGCCGCCGGCATTCTGCCGCCGGACAAGGCGGCGCAACTTTCCCGCTGCCGCATCGCCGAACCTGAATAACCCGGCAAATTGCCGAAAGTGTTCTGCTGTCCCGGAGTCTGATCAGCCCCGCGGATGGTGCTCCAGAATGGTCCGCTGCCAGGTCGAAGAATCGATGTGGGTGTAGATTTCCGTGGTCAGGATGGACTCGTGCCCCAGCATCTCCTGCACCACGCGCAGGTCGGCCCCGTTTTCGATGAGGTGGGTGGCGAACGAATGCCGGAAGGTATGGGGCGAGATTTCTTTCCGGATGCCGGCCGTCAAGGCCTGCTTCTTCACCAAGTTGAAGATTGAAACCCGGCTCAGATGCCTGCCGAACTTGTTCAGGAACAGGATGTCGTCCTCTCCCGGTCCGGCGGGTTCCGGCCGGACCGCCAGGTAGTTCCGGACTGCGGCGGCTGCCATGTCCCCCATCGGCACCACCCGTTCTTTGTTGCCCTTGCCGACCACCCGCACGAATCCTTCGTCCAAATACACGTTCGAGAGTCGCAGCCCGGAGGCCTCGGACACCCGCAGGCCGCAGCCGTAGAGCACTTCCAGGATCGCCCGGTCCCGCAGACCTGTCCGGGAAGACAGGTTCACCGAGTCCATGATGGCCCCCACCTCCTCCACGGAAAGCACCTCGGGCAGGTAGCGGCCCAGTTTCGGGGCCTCCACCCGGTCGCAGGGATTGTCGGTCCGGTCCCCTTCCAGCACCAGCCAGCCGAAGAAAGAGCGGAAGGCCGACAGCAGCCGCGCCTGGGACCGCTTGGAAAGCTGCGGACGGGAGGAAAGGTAGTCGATGATGTCGGCGGAGGAGACGCGGGAGGGTTCCACCGGCACCGTCGCGAAGAATTCTGCAAGATCGGAAGCGTACGATGCCACGGTGTTCGGCGACAGGGCCCGTTCGATCTTGAGGTAGTAGGAATAGTCCTGCAGAACCTTCTGCGTCAGGTCCATCTACAGGGTGTTGTATTTCTTGCCGTAGTCGAGCTGCTGCTGCAGGTAGTCGTCCACATAGACGAGCTTGTAGTCCACCACCTTGCCGCCCTTTTCCACGGGCACGATCTCCGGGTTGACGAACCCGCCGTACGGCTTCAGGTTCAG
>CABTXO010000310.1 GCA_902488725.1 uncultured Bacteroidales bacterium | reverse complement strand
GGTCTCCCCGCCGGTAGAGCGTCGAAAGGAGAGCAGGGTCCACATAGGCTTCCCGCTTCTGGAAGAAGAACGGGCTGACGCCGTTGGAATACTTTTCCTTGCTGATGCGGCTCGGCTGGTACAGGATGATCTCGTTGGAACGGGCGGAGGGATCGGGATAACCTACCGACGAGGCGGGATCGTACGGATTGTCCGGGAAGAGTCCCTTGCGGTGGTCGTTGTAGGCCGTCGAGATCGAATAGGCTCCGGAGTCCAGCACCTTGCGGGCATATTCGGCAGCCTTTGTCATGGCATCCTTGTCGTTCTTGTAGCTCCCTTTGTAGAGCCAGGCCCGCGACAGCAGTGCCCAGACAACCGGTTTTGTGGCCACGCAGCGGGTTTCGGGTGTGCCCGGTCTGTCCGGCAGGGCATCCAGGGCTGCTTCCAGATCCGTCAGGATGAACTTCCAGGTGTCACCGACGGTGGAACGAGCCATGATCTGGTCCGGGTTGTAGCCGTCGTAGGGCTTGTCCCGCAGGATCATGCCCAGCCCGTCGTCATTGCCCGTGAGGGCTCCGTCTCCGAACATCTTGAGCAGGTTGAGGTAGACGAAGGCGCGGATGAAGCGGGCCTCCGCGACGTACTGCGCCATCAGTTCTTCCTCGAAGGCCCCGAAGCGCGTCACGCCGTCGATGATGTTGTTGGCGTAGTCAATGGCGTTGTAGCCTTTGATCCAGGTGGACAGAATGGCTCCGTCCCGGGTTTTGTTGTCGTAGGAGCATTCTTCCAGGGCGACGCAGTCCGACGTCGCTCCCTCCCGCACCTTCAGATTTTCCGTCCCGACTTCACCGGCAATCCAGCAGTAGGACAGGTGGCTGTAGTTGTTCTGGTCCTCCGGGGCCCCTCCCAGGAATATGTTCATCCGGACGTAAGCTCCCGTGAGTGCGGCCCGGGTCGTCTTCGCGTGCGCGTAGACATTCTGGTCCACCATCACGTTCTCGGGGGCCAGATCCAGGTTGCAGGCCTGCAGGCCCGCCAGCGTCAAGAACAGAAGCAAAAATATCTTTTTCATGGTAACGGGCGGTTAAAAGGTGATGCGGGTGCCGAACTGATAGCTCCGGGACTGCGGCATGGTCATGTAGTCGTAGCCGGCGGAGATGGCGGAAGAACCGAAGGCGCTGGTTTCGGGATCCAGTCCCGAATAGGGCGTCAGCGTGAAGAGGTTCGTCACCAGGGCGTAGACCCGCAGATGCTTGATGAATTTGACTTTGGACAGGAGGGCGGGTCCCATCGACCAGGACAGTTCGATGTTCTTCAGCCGGAGGTAGTCGCTCTTTTCCAGATAGCGGGTCGTCGTGACGGCGGAGGTGTAGTCGTAGTTTCCCTGGATGGAGTTGTTCGCCAGTTTGGGAACATCCGTCTGCTGACCCGGCAGCTGCCACATCTTCAGGATGTCCCGGTGCAGGTTGAAGGCGTTGTTCGAGGCGTAGTTCATCAGGTCCGCCTTCGTGGCGTTGATCATCCGCCCGCCCAGGGAGAAGGAAAACAGCATGTTCAATTCCAGATTCCGGAAGGTGACGGTGTTGGTCAAGCCTCCGTAGAAGGTGGGAAGGGCCGTACCCATCACGGCCTTGTTCTCTTGCGAATGCTTCCAGTCCGATGCGGGGGCCGTCGTGGAGACCGTGCCGTCGTTGTAGCGCCAGAGCGGGTCTCCCGTAGCGGGATCCACCCCCGCCCACTGGTGCAGGTACCACTGCGCGACCGGATAGCCGACTGCATAATACTTGAACGTGGTGTTCAGCTGGTCCAGTTGATTGCCCTCGAAGTTGAGCTTGAGAATCTTGTTCGTGTTGCGGGACAGGTTCAGGGTCGTAAGCCATCCCCAGTCGCGGGTCTGGACGTTCTTCGATACGATCCGGACCTCGACGCCGCTGTTGCGCATGTCGGCGATGTTCTGGTCCTGCTTCGCGTAGCCCGTGTAGCCGGGGACATCGGAGGCGAAGAGCATGTCGACCGTCTTCCGGTAGTAATAGTCCACGGTCAACTCGATCCGCCGGTCCAGGAAGGAGGCGTCGATGCCCGCGTCGTAGGTGATCGTCTTTTCCCAGCTGAGGTTGACATTGCCCGGCTGGGACATCTTGAGATAGGTGCTGCCGCCGTACCGGACATTGCTGAGCACATAGGTGGCCTGTGCGCCGTAGTAGCTGTTGTAGGCATCCTTGCTCTGCCAGCCGACGGACGCCCGGACCTTGAAGTCGTCCAGCCAGGGAAGCTTCTTCTTGGCGAAGTTTTCTTCGGACAGCCGCCAGCCCAGCGAGAGGGAGGGGGTGCTGAGGTAGCGATGGTTGCGGTTGAAGCGGGAGGAGCCGTCCAGCCGATACGTGATGCCCGCGATGTATTTGTTGCGGATGGTCACGTTCCCCCGCGCAAAGGCGGAGAAAAGCGCCCAGCGGCTGGTGCCGGAATCTGCCACGCGCTTGTTTTGCGCCGCGCCGACGCCCACCAGGTCGGGGCTGAAGAAATCCGAACCGTAGATGGTGGCGCCATATTCATTCGACATTTCATAGCT
>CABTXO010000309.1 GCA_902488725.1 uncultured Bacteroidales bacterium | reverse complement strand
TCGTACCGCAGGGTGGAGCGGTACAGGCAGTCGATGCGGAGGAAGGCCGCTTCGTCCGCGAAGGGGCTCCGGGGAAATTTCATCAGGAAGTTCGAGAAATTCGTTTCCGCGGTGTAGTAGTCCTTGAACCGGTAGTTGCTCAGGCCCCAGTAGTACTGGACCGTGTCGTCCTTGGCCGTTCCATTCGTCAGGACGGACATGCTCTGGAACAGGGTCGCCGCTTTCTGGTACTTGCCTTCGTTGAAGAACCGGAAGGCAGCGTCATACTGCCGTTCCACATCGTTGCTGTTGAGCAGGGCTTCGTATTCCGACTTGCAGGACGGAAGGGTCAGAACCGTCAGCAGGACGGTGGAGAGGATGTAGATCGTACGTTTCAACATGTTCTTGACATTCAGTGCGACAAGAGGAATTTCTCTACGTCGAGGGCCGCCTTGCAGCCGGAAGCGGCCGCAGTCACGGCCTGCCTGTAGCGTGGATCCTGTACGTCGCCGGCGGCGAAGACACCTTCCACGGTTGTCTCCGACGACTTGCCGGCGGTCACGATGTAGCCGTTTTCATCCGTTTCCAGCCAGGTGCTGAACAGGTCGGAATTGGGGTGGTGGCCGATGGCGAGGAAAAACCCGTCGATCTTGATATCAAAAACCTTACCATCCTTCCGGACCAGCCGTGCCCCGGTCACGCCGGAGGCATCTCCCAGCACTTCCTGCGTGTTGCAGTTCCACAGAACCTCGATGTTCGGGGTGTTCCGTACGCGTTCCTGCAGGGCGGTGGACGCCCGGAACACATCCCGGCGGACGATCATGTAGACCTTGTTGCACAGGTGCGACAGGTAGGTGGCCTCTTCGCAGGCCGTGTCGCCCCCGCCGACCACGGCCACGTCCTTCTTCCGGTAGAAGAAGCCGTCGCAGGTTGCGCAGGCGGACACACCGAAACCCTTGAATTTTTGTTCGGAGGGGAGTCCGAGATACTTGGCGGTCGCGCCGGTCGCGATGATGACGGCCTCCGCGACGATCTCCTCCTTTCCGTCGATTTCGAATTTGAAGGGATGGGCGGACAGATCCACGTGCGTGACCGTGCCCCGACGGATGTCGGCCCCGACGCGTTCGGCCTGGCCCCGCATCGCGCCCATCAACTGGTTGGCGTCGACGCCGTCTTTGAATCCCGGATAATTTTCGACCACAGTCGTGGTGGTCAGCTGGCCGCCCGGCTCCATGCCTTCGTACAGGACCGGGGAGAGACCGGCCCGGGAGGCATAAATGGCGGCCGTGTATCCGGCGGGCCCGCCGCCGATGATCAGGCATCTGATAGGTTCCATATTCGGTGTTCTTGTTTAGAATACAAATATAATCAATTTCATCGAATTTGCGCAAGAGCGTCCCCGGGCGCTAATTAAAACCATTCAAAATTAATAGTGGTGTTTCGGAATATTTCCGTATATTTGCACCGTATTGATCTAAACCGCAAAAAGAAGATGACGGAGAACAACAAAGCCTTGAATAGCGAAGAGTTCCGGGGATTCTTGAAACGGAACGGCCTGAAAGTGACGCCTCAGCGGCTGGCGGTACACGAAGCCATGCTGTACCTCGGACACGCCTGTGCCGACAGGGTGACCGAGCGGATCCTGTCCGGCGGGCAGACGAAGGTGACGGTGGCATCGGTGTACAACATCCTTTCTCAGCTTTCGCTCCTGGGCCTCTACCACCACCGCATGAGCGCCAACAACAAGATGTACTTTGATGTCAATACATTCAAGCACATCCACCTGTACGACACGGTCAACAATGTGTACCAGGACGTGCTGGACGAGGATCTGATCCGGACTGTCGAAGAACGCCTGGGAAAGCGCCGGTTCCGCGGCTACAAGGTCGACGGAGTGGACATCCAGATTCTCTGCCACCCGTCCCGCCGGTCCAAGACCGTCGCCCGCTAGCGCTTATTCAACCAGTCTGATGGAATAGTCCGGTGCGTAGATGATTCTGCGCACCGCTTTGTTTTGGTATCCGCCCCGGTCCGTGCGTACGAAGTCGAAATCGGACTGAAGCCCGCGGATCTGCGTCTTCACAAGGGCACGGTCCCAGTTCCTGCCGTATTTCGCGCGCAGCGTGGACATGACCTTCATCAGGTCGTAGCCTTGGAAAGCAAACTGGTTCGGCTCTGCATTGAACAGGGCCCGGTACTCCATCAGGAAGTGCCGGACGTCCGCCGATCCGTAGTCGATGAAGTAGGACACGCTGACATGCAGATTGATGTCGTGCAGCTGCTCGATGTCGATGGTGTCGAAGGAGCGGATCTTGGAGGTGCTGTACAGGACGATGTCGTAGCCGTTGTGGGAGAGGAGGAAGAGATTCCGGACCACCTCGATGACGAAGGCTTCGCTGTCGGATGCCGTGATGATCCGGTTGGTGCCGGTCCTGGTCATCAGGTTCGCGATGGACGCCATGCTGTTCCGCCCTTCCAGGATGCTGAAAGAAGCCTTTTCGTAGGGAATCCGGGCGTTCGCGATCCCCCGGGTGACGGCAGCGGCATAGTCGGTCTCGTTCACGCCTTTCTGGG
>CABTXO010000308.1 GCA_902488725.1 uncultured Bacteroidales bacterium | reverse complement strand
GCACGGTGGGTGTGGGCGCTCCCCCCAGCGCGCGCCCCCCCCATTAGATGGGGGGGCGGGGGCGCCGTCCCCCGCCCGCCCCCCAGCCATTATCCCGCCGGCAAAGTCGGAAAGTCGGAAAGTCGGAAAGGCCGCGGGGGTTCTCAGGGGGCGGCGCCCCCTCAAATGTGTATGATCGTGTGGACCGGAGCGATTTCGGAAAGGCGTCTGCGTCCGTTCAGGCCGTCGAGTTCTGCGATGAAGATGAATTCGGCCACCTCGATGCCATATTCTTTGCCCTGCAATTTGATCTTCGTGTTCCCGAGCGCATGTGCGATCCCTTCCGCCGTGCCGCCCGTGGCCAGCACGTCATCAAGCACTGCGATGCGGAAAACCCCGTTCTCCGGATGGCCGGCCGCGATGTCGGATTTGCGGAAGAAGATCCGGTCGGGACCGTATTCCTTCAGGATCTCGATGCACTGGAGGTCGTCCCCGCGATGCGGAAGCTTCCCTTTCTTGCGGAAGGGGATGACGTTCGTGACACCGCTGCCGGTCAACAGCAGGGGGGCGGAAAACAGGAAGGCCCTGGCCTCCGGAGCCGCGACCGACGGGGCGGTCACCCGCTTCCCGATCTCAGCGATGAGTTCTCCGAACACCTTCCTGTCCTGCAGGAAAGGCATGATGTCGATGAAGTTGATTCCCTCGGAAGGGAAGTTCGGATAGAATTTCAGGGCGTCTTTGAAGTCCATTGTTGAAAACTTTGTGGATTACTGTTTCTCAAAGGTACTGTTTTTCTCTATGAAAAGCATTACTTTCGTTCGCATTTGCTTTCGAACGCAACTTTTATCCTACTATATTTATGTCAACAAAATCACTTCTTGTCGCTGCCGTTGCAGCAGGGGTCTTCAGTTTCAGTGCTGGAGCGCAGACCAATCTTCAGACCTTCTACGATTTCGGCCGGGATCGCGGGCATATCACCACCACCCTGGAAGGATTCTACGGAGACAAATGGGGAAACACCTTCTTCTTTGTCGACTACGACTACAATTCAAAAAATGCGAACGACAAGGTGTACGCCCCCAGCGGGACCTATTTTGAAATTGCCCGCTGCCTGAACTTCTGGCAGGAGTCAGCCCTGTCGCCGCTTAGCCTGCACGTCGAGTACAACGGAGGCGTCTACAACGGGTTCACCATCAACAACGCCTTCCTGTTCGGTCTGGACTATTTCCTGCACGGCAAGGACTTCAAGAACACCTTCAACTTCAAAGTCCTCTACAAGATGATCAATTACAACGATGCCTCCAACATCGACCTGAGCAAGCGTGCCAGCGACCTGCCGCTCCAGTTCACTTTCGTGTGGGGCATGCAGGACCTGTTCGGCCTGACGGGGCTCCGCTTCTCGGGCTTCGCCGACTTCTGGTGGGAGGACCACACGGTGGCTCCGTTCCTGAACGACAAGAGCAAGGGTTACCGCGACTGGACCAAGAAGAAAGATTCCAAGATCGTCTTCCTGTCCGAGCCGCAGCTCTGGTACAACATCGGCCAGCATTTCGGTGTGGAGAATCTGAACATCGGCACTGAGGTCGAACTGTCCTACGACTTCGGTACCGGCGAGGGATTCTTCGTCCGTCCCTGCCTCGGTTTCAAGTGGGTGTTCTAGTCAAGTGAAGCGAAAATCCGTACACCATGGAAGATAACAAGACACAAGCCCGGGCAGTCCGGAAGCCCGGTCTGCTGACGAAGCTGTTCGGGTTCAATCCCGCAGTCAACAACGTCCGCACCGAAATCGTCGCCGGTGTGACGACCTTTCTCACGATGGCCTACATTCTGGCCGTCAATCCCAGCGTCTTCTCCAACCTCGCCGCCCAGGGCATGCCCACGGATGCGGTGTTCACCGCAACTGCCCTGGCTGCGATCGTCGGCACCCTGGTGATGTCGCTGTACGCGAAGAAGCCCTTCGGTCTCGCCCCGGGCATGGGTTTGAACGCCTTCTTCGTGTTCACCGTCTGTCTGGGGATGGGCTATTCCTGGCAGTTCGCCCTTACGGCCGTGTTCCTGGAAGGCCTGATCTTCATCCTGCTCACCGTGACCAACGTGCGGAAACTGATCGTGGATGCGATCCCCGTCGGTCTCAAGAAGGCGATCGGTGTCGGCATCGGCCTGTTCATTGCCTTCATCGGTCTCAAGTCTTCCGGCATCGTGGTGAACAGCGAGGCAACCACCGTTGCTTTGGGCAACTTCGCCGACAAGGCTGTGCTGCTGTCGCTGGCCGGCCTGCTGCTGACCTCCGTCCTGGTGGTCCTGCGAGTCAAGGGCAGTCTGCTCATCGGCATTCTTGCCGTCACCCTCGCGGGCATTCCGCTCGGGGTAACGCATCTGAACGGAGTAATTTCGACCCCTCCTTCCATCGCCCCCATTTTTGCGAAGTTCGCCTGGAGTCAGGTGCTGAGCTGGAACATGCTGGCCGTGGTCATCACCTTCCTCTTCATCGACATGTTCGACACGATCGGTACCGTGGTCGGTGTCTCCGAGAAGTCCGGAATGGTGGATGAGAAGGGCAACGTGGACGGCATCAACCGCAT
>CABTXO010000307.1 GCA_902488725.1 uncultured Bacteroidales bacterium | reverse complement strand
TCGATCCCCATCCCGAAGGCGATCGTGGCCACGATCACCTCCACATCCTCCATCAGGAAGCGGTCCTGGTTCTCCGCCCGGATCTTGGCATCCAGCCCGGCATGATAGGGAAGCGCGCGAATGCCGTTGATGTTCAGCAGCGCCGCCATCTCTTCCACCTTCTTGCGGCTCAGGCAGTAGATGATTCCGGATTTCCCGGGATTCTGTTTGATGAATCGGATGATGTCCTTCTCCGGGTCGACCTTGTCGCGGATCTCGTAGAACAGGTTCGGACGATTGAACGACGATTTGAACACCGCGGCATCCTGCATCCCGAGGTTCTTCTGGATGTCGCTCTGGACTTTCGGGGTCGCAGTCGCCGTCAGGGCGATGATGGGCGCTTTGCCGATCTCCTGCACCATATCCCGGATCCGCCGGTACTCCGGTCTGAAGTCATGCCCCCATTCGGAGATGCAGTGGGCTTCGTCCACCGCATAGAAAGAGATGGTGACCTCCTTCAGGAAATCGATGTTCTCGGACTTGTTGAGGGATTCCGGGGCGACATACAGCAGCTTGGTGACCCCGGACCGCACATCCTCCTTCACCTCCTGGATCTGCGCCTTGCTGAGCGAGGAGTTGAGAAAATGCGCGATACCCATGTCCCCCGTGACGAATCCCCGGATGGCATCCACCTGGTTTTTCATGAGGGCGATCAGCGGAGAAATCACGATCGCCGTGCCCGGCAGGACCAGTGCGGACAACTGGTAACACAAGGATTTCCCGCCACCTGTCGGCATCAACACGAACGTATCTTTGCCGTCCAGTAAGTTGCGGATGATGTGCTCCTGATCCTCCTTGAATGTGTCAAAGCCGAAAAATTCCTTCAGCTTGGAGTGAAGCAGTGCTGAATCGATTCCCATGGTGCTTCAGATTTCCATCTAAATTAATTCAAGTTTTCGGGAATATCAAGGAATATGTTGAATAAATTCGTGATTTCTCAACAATTTTTGCGATATTTGCAAAAATATCGCAGGGCCTGAGCGCCCCGGAAAGATGAGACATATTAAATTTTAATATCATGAAGACAAACAAATTATTCGTAGCTGCGCTGGCCGTACTCTCGCTTGTTGCCTGCAACAACCGGAAACCCGCAGCTTCCACGAATGGCACTGACAGCACCGCTGTCGCCATGAAACAGGACAAACCTGCGTCTGCGAAGGATTTCCTTCCCTCCAGGGCGGAAACGGATTCCGTCAGCTACCTGATGGGCATCAACTTCGGCAGTTTCATCAAGGGCTACAACTTCGGTGAGAATCTCAACTTCAACGAGATCAAGAAGGGCATGCTGGACTTCCTCAAGGCGAAGGGCAACCAGAACGACACGAACTTCCTGAAGCAGTTCAAGATCAGCCCCGAGGAAATGAACCGTCTGTTCAGCGCCTACATCGAGAAGCGCACCCGGTACACCGCCGAGCTCAACCGGGAGAAGGAAGCCAAATTCCTGGAATCCAACAAAGCCAAGGAAGGTGTCCAGACCACGCCGAGCGGTCTGCAGTATGTCATCAAGGAAGCCGGCAACGACGTGAAGCCGGGTCCCCGCGACACCGTGTTTGTCCACTACAAGGGCACCCTCACCGACGGGACAGTGTTTGACGAGGTTCCGGCCGAAGCCGCTGCCGTCCGCCTCACCCTCGACCGCGTGATCAAAGGCTGGACCGAAGGCATGGCCCTCCTTGGAGAAGGTGGCAAAGCCACGCTGTACGTTCCTTCCGAACTGGGCTACGGTTCCCGCGGCACCAACGGCATCGAGCCCAATTCTCCGCTCATTTTCGACATCCAGCTTGATTCCGTCAAGCGTTATGTCGAGAAGACCGAGACCGCATCCAAATAATCCGGTCCTATGGCAGCATTGGAAATAGCGGGCAAGATCCGCCAGAAACTTACGAAGATCCACGGCCAGGGAGCGAAAGGTCCCTGGACCAAGCAGGACTTCATCCTGGAGTACCAAGACGGGAACTTCCCTTCGGAAGTCTGCTTCACTGCGTTCGGGAACGAACGCGTCGCGGATCTGGACAAGTTTCAAGTCGGCGACGAAGTCCGCGTCTCCTTCAACCTGAGAGCCCGTGAGTACAACGGACGCTGGTACAACGATGTCCGCGTCTGGAGAATCTCCCCGGCATCCGAAGCGGCGGCTCCTGTCCAGAACAGCGGCGCTCCCCGCAGAAATCCCGCACCGGCACCAACACCCGCACCGGCGGCCCCTGTCGCGCCCGAACCTACCCTGGACGACATGCCTGCTGAAGACCCGAACGGAGCCGATCTCCCCTTCTAGTTACAATCCGATCCAGCGGATCGATTCATCACCACGCCACCATGTCAGTTGTTTCTTGGCATAGTGGCGTGTGTTGCGTTGTATGAGACGGACAGCCTCCTCCAGCGGGTACTTTCCGTCCAGATAGTCAAAGATTTCCTTGTAGCCCACGGTCTGCAGGGACTGGCAGGCGCGATACGGCAGCAACGACCGTACCTTCCGGACCAGGGCTGGCGACAGCATATTTAGTCCGCGCCGGTCGATCCGGGCATAG
>CABTXO010000306.1 GCA_902488725.1 uncultured Bacteroidales bacterium | reverse complement strand
CGACAGGGGCTCCGCAGGACTGCTCGCGAACCGGCAGGGATTATCGCGGGCGGGAAGGATTTTCATCCTGTCCAAAGGCCAATTGCAGCTTGAAATTCGCTGCGTGAAAGAACGCCCGAACTAAATCGTTTTTTTAACATCCACATCCAGCAGGGGGACTACGAAGTATCCCATCAATTATCTTTTTTCGATCTTGCGACCAACGAGTTGCACATCGAATATGAATACAAGGCATGGGCCGGCTGGTGGACCCACGAAAGGATGTACAACCGATCGGTAGAGAAAGAACTGTAGCAGGGGGAGAGGTCTTCCTATTCCAGCAACTTGATCCGGATGTTGCGGAACCAGACTTCGTCGCCGTGGTCCTGCAGCAGGATATGGACTTCCTTGGCATTGCCGAAGTTCGGCCAGTCCTTGTACTTGCTGTAGTCCACGAGCGCATCCCATTCCCGGTTGTTGCGCTCGTACTCGAGGAGCTTCGTACCGTCCATCCAGTGTTCGACATGATTGCCGCGCACCATTACGGTCGCGGTGGTCGTGTTCGCGATGTAGAACGGCTTGTCTTTCGGCGCAGGGATCAGATCATACAGGGAAACGATGGTGCGGTAGCCGTTGACCCCGAGCTTGGCATCCGGATGGACTTCGTCATCCAGGATCTGGTACTCGCAGCCGATGGCGGACCCCTTCCCTTTGTTCAACTCCGGATCCACGAAATACTTGATGCCGCTGTTGGCGCGCCTCGTCGAAGATGCCACCGGCAGATTCTTGCCGTTGAAGAGCGGCTCCCATTCCTGGGAATAGGCACCTGCGCACAAGGTCAGCGCAAGTGCGAGCGACAAGATCTTTTTCACGAGGCGGCTTCGCTAGAGTTTATAGAACTCTTCCCAACCTTTGCGCGGCGGCAGGCCCGCCAGCATGGCGTTCGCGAATTCGTTGTTGGTGAATCGCTTGGACATCGGATCGAAGAACAGGCGCGTGTTTAGCCGCTGTGCGATCACGCCCAGGCAGAAGACTTCGCTGAGTACGCCGTTGATCTGGAACGGGGAACGTGTCTTTTCCTTGCCCTGGCAGGCCAGCAGAAAGTTCTCGAAATGATTCGAAGGACTCTTCGGAACCTCTGGAAGCTTGTCTGCCATGTCCCGGGCGGCTTCCGCAGGAATGATGCTGAGGGTGCTTCCATGGCTCCCGCCCTTGAAGGTCAGGTCCCGGGTGTAGATTTCTTTCCCGGGGCTCAGCTTTCCGGTCGAACTGCCCTGGTTCGTGGTCGGCACATTCGCCGTGGATACTTCTCCGCCGTATCCCTTCGGGAGGGGCGGCAGGTTGTCAAGGCCGTCGTACCAGGTGATGTCCACGGGCGGCATCCCGTTCCGCTGGGCGAAACGGAAGAGGATCGTGGAAGAAAAAGGGTAGAAGTAGTCGTTGTGGCCCTTCTCGTAGAGCATGTTGATCTCGTATGGAAGTCCCAGATCCAGGAATTCGTGGACGGTGTCCAGAATGTGGGCACCCCAGTCGCCCAGGCATCCCATGCCGGTGTCATACCAGCAGCGCCAGTCTCCCTGGTGGTATTTCTCGTTGAATTCGTGGTACGGGAGCACGCCCAGCCATGTGTCCCAATCCATGTTCTTCGGAATCGGCTGTTCCACCGGCATCCGGAACATCTTCTCCGCATCGAAACCGTGCCATCTGCGGGGATTGTTCATGTGTGCGGTGACGGCTGTCACGTCCTTGATGATCCCGGCATCCAGCCAGGCCTTGAACTGGAAATAGTTCGCCTCGGAGTGGCCCTGGTTTCCGACCTGGGTCACCACCTCGGAATGGCGATTGGCGATGTTGATCAGGAGTTCCGCCTGGTGGAAGGTGAGGCACATCGGTTTCTCAAGGTAGATGTGCTTCCCCTGGGAGACGGCGAGCATGGCGACCGCGAAATGCGAGCAGTCCGGTATCGCAGCGGCGACCGCTTCGAATTCGTTGCCGCATTTGTCGAACATCTCCCGGAAATCCCGGAAACGCTTGGCGTTCGGGTACATGTTCAGCACATTCCGGCACTGCTTGCCGTCCAGGTCGACATCACACAGGGCCACGACCTCGACCATTCCGGTCTTGGCGAAATCCTTGATGATCTGTTCTCCGCGGTTTCCGATCCCCACGTAGGCGATCTTCACTTTCTCGCCTTTGGGTTTGGCGGTTTTGTCCTGTGTGGTTTCAGCGCCGAGGACCTTTCCGGGCGCGATCGCGATGCCCGCAGATACGGCGGCCACCGACTTGAGAAAATTTCTTCTGTTCAGCATATCGTCTTCGTGGAACGTTCTGAGGCATATTCAAAGATCGCAAATTCGAATGAATATTTCATAAAAAATCATTCCAATTTGCGATTATTTGGGATCAAGTCCAAAAACCTGTGTCAAGAAGTGCAATAGCGAAAAGTGTGTGACACCATCGGCAGCCGTTTCGGGATACGGTCCTCCCGCGATGCGGACCTGCCGCGCAGGCCCGGGCCGGGGTGGGAGCACGAAAAAAGGTTCCCCGGATGCTCTTTCGAACATCCGGGGAACCCGAAGGACGGCGG
>CABTXO010000305.1 GCA_902488725.1 uncultured Bacteroidales bacterium | reverse complement strand
TCGGGTGCGGAAGTCGCACAGAAAATGCTCGCCGACCACGGCATCACCGACGTGCGGGTGACCTGCATTCCGGGCCGTCTGACCGACCACTACAACCCGCAGACGAAGACGGTGAACCTGAGCGAGGCCGTCTACGGACAGCGGAACATCGCGGCCGCGGCGGTCGCCGCCCACGAATGCGGGCACGTCGTACAGCATGCGACGGGCTACGTCCCGCTGCGTCTGCGCTCGGCCCTGGTACCGGCCGTGAGTTTCGCCAGCAACATCGTCCAGTGGGTGCTGCTCGCCGGTGTGCTCCTCGTCAGCGTCTGGAGCGGCCTCCTGTGGCTGGGCATCGCGCTCTTCGCCCTGACGACCGTCTTCAGCTTCGTGACCCTTCCGGTGGAAGTCAACGCCAGCAGCCGGGCCGTCAACTGGCTGGAGCGGGAAGGAATTGCCGACTACGAGACCCGTCCGATGGCCGTGGACGCCCTGAAATGGGCAGCCTACACCTACGTCATCGCAGCCATCGGTTCCCTGGCCACGCTGATCTATTACATTTCGATGGCTTCCCGCCGCTAGAACAGCGTCAGGGGGCTGTTGTCCAGTTCGGTGAGCAGCCGTTCCATGGTCGCCTGCCGGAACAGGGTGGAGCGCCCCTTCACGCCGAAGCGGGCGCAGTATTCCTTGACGACGGACAACTCCCCGTCATTCAGATAGATGACCTGCCGGTGGGAGCGTCGGAGCGAGGCTCTGTGCTTCTCGAGAAAATCGGGTTCGGGGGACGGATGTGACTTTTTTTTCCTGGCCAAAGCGTGTCGGTTTTGGGTTGATGTTACAAAAATAACTAATTTTGTAAAAAATAGCCACAATGAACAAGAAGGTGCTGATCGTTTCCGCCCCCTCCGGCTCCGGCAAGAGCACGATCGTCGGGCATATTCTGGAAATTTGGAAAGACCGCATGGAATTCTCCGTCTCCGCGACTTCGCGCCAGCCGCGCGGACAGGAGCAGGACGGCCGGGAGTATTTCTTCGTCTCCCCCGCCGAATTCCGCAGGCTGATCCGGGAAGACGCCTTCGTGGAATACGAGGAAGTCTACGAGGACCACTTCTACGGTACGCTGAAGTCCGAGGTCAAGCGGATCTGGGATGCCGGACACGTGATCGTGTTCGACGTGGACGTGAAGGGCGGGGTGAATCTCAAGAAATATTTCGGCGACAAGGCCCTGTCCATATTCATCCAGGCACCTTCGGTCGAGGTGCTCCGCGAACGCCTGGTCAAGCGCGGCACGGACACCCCCGAAGCCATCGAGGAACGGGTGGCCAAGGCTGCGGCGGAGATGACCTACGCCCCTGAATTCGACTTCATCCTGGTCAACGATGACCTGCAGACCGCCTTCGCGGAAATTGAGCGGGTCGTAGCCGGTTTCCTGGCCGAAGACGCCGAAACCAAAGCCTAGGGCCATGCGCATCGCCGTCTACTCCGGGTCGTTCAATCCCCTGCACATCGGTCATCTCGCCATCATGCAGTATCTTACGCAGGAGCGGGACTATTTCGACTGGGTGTACCTGGTGATCTCCCCGAAGAATCCGATCAAGGACATCGCACCGAACACGGCGCAGGAACGGTATGAGGATGCGGTGGCGGCGGTCAGGCGTCATCCCGACCTACATGTCTGGGTGGAAGACATCGAACTGCACATGCCCCCGCCGCAGTACACGATCAACACCCTGGATGCCCTGAAACGCCGCGAGCCCGAGAACGAGTTCAAGCTCGTGGTGGGGGCGGACAATCTGCAGAACATCCACCGCTGGCGCAATTTCCAGCGGATTCTCACGGAATATGGCGTGGTGGTGTACCCGCGCAAGGGCTACGACGTGGACATGATCAAGAAGCAGCTCATCGACGAGTGCAAGCATGTGCCGGTACCGTATGTGCTGGATGCGTCGGAGGTGAGTCCGGAAGGAATGAGCGGCCTGGACGAGACCCTGCAGCGCACCTACCACATCCGCATCATCGACGCTCCGATCGTGGACATCTCGTCCACGGAAATCCGGCTTGGCCAGGCCGCCGGAAAGGACATGTCAGCATGGCTGATGTAGCTGCACGCACACCGGCTTCCCCAGGGCAATCCGTTTTCCCGTCAACCGCGGCGCAGGCGGAGGCTGTTGGCGACGACGCAGACCGAACTGAGGGCCATGCAGGCAGCGGCGATCATGGGATTGAGCAGGAAGCCGTTGACCGGGTAGAGGATACCCGCAGCGACCGGGACGGCCAGGACGTTGTAGATGAAGGCCCAGAACAGATTCTGCCTGATGATCTTGACGGTGCGGCGGGAGAGCCTGATCAACTGCGGAATTTTGGCCAGGTCCGACGACACGATGGTCGCCATCGCGGCATTCATCGCCACGTCGGTGCCGTTGCCCATGGCCACGCTGAGGTCTGCCAGAGCCAGGGCGGGGCTGTCGTTGATGCCGTCGCCCACCATCGCCACCACGGCTTCGCCACCTCGCTTGAGCGCGACGACGCGCGCGGCCTTGTCTTCCGGCATCACCTCGGCCTGCACTTCGTCGAGCCCCAGTTGCTTACCCACACGCGC
>CABTXO010000304.1 GCA_902488725.1 uncultured Bacteroidales bacterium | reverse complement strand
CTGCTCATGGTGCCGGTCCACGTGGAGAAGAAATGCAACGCGTTCGACGCCCCGCAGGGCTTCCGCTCCACCCCCGCAGCCCGGCAGGACATCCGTCCGGCCGTGTCCGCCGAGACCTTCGACCTGGACAAGCTGATGGCGTTCGCGGACCGGGAATTCGTGCCCGATTCCGACTTTCCCGCCTGGGCCCGCGCTGCGGATGCGATATTCCTGCAGGAACTGACGAATTTTTGAACTGCCCCTGAAACAGATTTGGACGAAACTGCATATTATTGTACATTTGTAAATTCTAGTAATATTTTGAATTCCAAATGAACGACAAACTTCAGGAACTGACGGACAAACTCTACAAAGAGGGGCTGTCGAAAGGCAAGGCGGAAGGCGAGGCGATTCTGGCGAAAGCGCAGGAAGAAGCGGCGAGAATCATCGACCTGGCCAAGCAGGAGGCGGAATCCATCCGCAAGCAGGCGACCAGGGAAGCCGAGGACTACAAGACGAAAGTCGAGGGGGACGTCCGGATGGCTGCATCGCAGGCGCTTCTGGCAACCCGGAAGGACATCGAGCGGCTCGTCATCGGCAACCTCGCCGGGAAAGAGACGGCTTCCGCCCTTTCGTCGGCGGATTTCGTCAAGGAGATCATCCGCGCCGTCGCAGCGAAATTCAACACCGAACACGCGGTGGATCTCGATGTGGTGCTTCCGGAATCGCTCAAGTCCCGGCTGGAGCCCTTCATCGAGAACGAACTGTCCAGGCAGCTCAAAGGCGGCATCACGGCCAGCTTCTCCAAAAAGCTTTCGGGCGGATTCACCATCGGCCCCAAAGACGGCGGCTACTTCATCAGCCTCACCGACGAGACCTTTCAGGAGCTGATCGGCAGTTATCTCAGACCCGTCACGCGCAAAATCCTGTTCGGGAAATAAGGGATGAAGAACTACGAATACATCCTCTCCTCCCTGCCGGCGCTCGATCCTGACTGGAAGTTCCCGGAGGATGCCTCCTTTGCCACCTACGTCGACTGGATCGTCTCGAAGAGCGACGACGCGGACCGGAAAGCCATCCGGACCCTGCTGGACGGATTTCAGGACGAGCGGCTGACCCCTGATTTCTACGCACAGGCTCTCCAGAGCGGAACGGAATTCCTGCGGGCCTACTTCACCTTCGACCTGCACGTACGCAACGCCAAGGCGCGTTTCCTGAACAAGGCCTTCGGAAGGCCTGCCGAGCAGGACGCCATCCCGCTGGAAACCGGAGAATTCGCGGAAGCCGCACGGTTGGAGTCCGTGCTGGCCACCCCGGACCTGCTCGCCCGCGAGAAAGGGCTGGACGCCCTGATGTGGGACAAGATCTCCGAAATCACCACGTTCAACTATTTCGACATCCAGGCCGTCTTGGGCTACATCGCCAAGCTGCACATCATCAGCCGGTGGTTCGAGCTGGACAAGGAGACCGGGAGGGAACTTTTCGGCAAGCTGGTCGACGAGGTGCGCGGCACCTTCAAAGGCGTCGACTACCGGCCGGAGGCGGACGCAAAAATCTGAAAACGTAGCACAAAAAAACGCAAGATACAAGATGTACAACGAAACAACAGGCATTGTGACCGGCATCGTCTCCAACCTCGTGACCGTGAAGACGAACGGTCCGGTTGCGCAAAACGAACTGTGTTACATCACGCTGGACGGCACCCCGCTGCTGGCGGAAGTCATCAAGGTGAACGGGGACCTGGCTTCGGTCCAGGTGTTCGAAAGCACCCGCGGTATGAAAAATGGCGACACGGTGGATTTTGTGGGCCGGATGCTGGAAGCCACGCTCGGACCGGGCTTGCTCTCCAGCGTCTACGACGGACTGCAGAACAACCTGACCACGATGACCGGCGTGTTCCTCAAGCGCGGCGAATACACAGATCCCCTCGACCACGAGAAGCTGTGGGACTTCACCCCGATCGCGAAGCCCGGCGACAAAGTGATCGCCGCCGACTGGCTGGGTGAAGTCAAGGAAGGCTGGCTGCCCCACAAGATCATGGTTCCCTTCTCCTTCAAGGGGGAATATTCCGTGAAATCCATCGCCCCCGCCGGCTCCTACAACATCGACCGGACGGTCGCCGTCCTGACGGACGAGTCGGGCGAGGACCGGGAGGTCACGATGACCCAGCGCTGGCCGGTGAAGATCGCGATCCGCGCCTACCGGGAGAAGCCGAGACCGGACCGCATCATGGAGACGGGCGTCCGCTGCATCGACACCTGCAACCCGATCGCGGAAGGCGGCACCGGCTTCATTCCGGGTCCCTTCGGCTGTGGCAAGACGGTGCTCCAGCACGCCATCGCCCAGCAGGGCGAGGCGGACATCATCGTGATGGCCGCCTGCGGGGAGCGCGCCAACGAAGTCGTGGAAATCTTCACCGAATTCCCGGAACTCGTCGACCCGCACACCGGCCGCAAGCTCATGGAGCGCACGACCATCATCTGCAACACCTCCAACATGCCCGTGGCGGCGCGCGAAGCCTCCGTCTACACGGCCATGACCATCTGTGAATATTACCGCGCGATGGGCCTGCGCTGCCTGCTGCTGGCCGACTCCACCTCCCGCTGGGCG
>CABTXO010000303.1 GCA_902488725.1 uncultured Bacteroidales bacterium | reverse complement strand
GCGAACATGTTCTTCTTGTAGGCCTCCACGCCCGGCTGGTTGAAGGGATTCACCCCCAGCAGGTAGGCGCTGACGCCGCAGGCATATTCAAAGAAGTAGAAGAGGCCGCCGAGGTTGAAGGCGTCGATCTTTTCGACGGACACTTCGATCTGCGGCACGCCGCCGTCGATGTGGGCCAGTTTGGTGCCGAGCCGCGCCATGGCGTTGCAGTGCTCCACATGCTGCCCGGCAAGGAAATTCAGCTGGTCGAGGTTCTGCGAATCTTCCCCGATCACCACGCTGCGGCTGCTCTTTTCAACGTTCACGACCGTCTCGAACAGCACCCGGTCGCCTTCCTGGATGAACTGCCCCACGGAGTGGAGGTCCGTCGTGAAATTGACGGAAGCCGGGAATATTCCTTTCTGATCCTTTCCCTCCGATTCGCCGTACAGCTGCTTCCACCATTCCCCGAGGTACTGCAACTTCGGGTTGAAGGACACCAGGACCTCGACCTTCTTGCCTTTTTCTGAATAGAGCAGATTGCGCATGGCGGCGTACTGCACGGCCGAATTGGCTTCGTTCCGCGCGGCGAGGGCGATTTCCATCTCCTTCGCGCCGGCGAGCATCGCGCGGATGTCGAGACCGGCCAGCACGATCGGCAGGATCCCCACCGGAGTCAGCACGGAGAAACGGCCCCCGACGTTGTCGGGCACCACGAAGGTCCGGTAGCCCTCCTGCGTCGCCAGCGTCTTGAGGGCCCCCTTCTTCGCGTCCGTGATGGCCACGATGCGCTCGGAAGCATCGGCGTAATGCGCTTCCATCCAGGCCTTCACGATCCGGAAGGCGACGGCGGGCTCGGTGGTGGTGCCGGATTTGGAGATCACGACCGTCGCGACGTTGCGCTCGGCCACGAGGTCCATCAGTTCGGCGAGATATTCCTCGGAGAGGTTGTTGCCTGCGAAGACGAGCTCCGGGGCGTCTTTCCGGCCGGAAAGCTGCTTCGCGAAATTGTGCGAAAGGGCTTCGACTGCGCAGCGGGCCCCCAGATAGGAGCCACCGATGCCGATCACGACCACGAGGTCCACTCCCTTCGCCTTCCAGTCTTCCCGCACGGCTTCGCAGTCTGCGAGGAGGCTTTCGGGCGTTTCGGACGGGAGGTGCTTCCAGCCCAGAAAATCGTTGCCCGCGCCTTGCCCGCCGGCCAGCACGTCGAAGGCCGCAAGGGCCTTGCCCACATATTCCTTGAAATCTGCTTCTTTTACGAATGAGCGGCAGCCGCCCAGTTCTACCTTTACCATGATGTTGTCAATATTTCGTTTCATTTTTCAAATTTAACCATTTTTCCATGAAAGAATGTAGAAATATCCCTATATTTGAACATTGACGTTCCGCCTCCGCCGGCCGGAACGCCGCATGAAGCAAAAAACCAATCTTTATGAATATGAAAAAAGTCCTTCAACTGTCCGCGCTGGCCGCTGTCGCCGCGCTTTGTCTCGCATGTACCCCCAAGGTGAACAAGATCCAGATCGCCGCCCACCGCGGTTTCTGGAACTGCGAAGAAGCGGGCTTCGCCCAGAACTCGATCGCTTCGCTGCGCCTCGCGCAGGAGAACGGCTGCTGGGGCAGCGAGTTCGACGTCCAGATGACGTCCGACAGCATTCCGGTGGTGAACCACAACGACGACTTCAACGGCCTGCTCATCTGGGACAACCCCCTGGCCGCCTTCAAGGACTCCACCCTCAAGAACGGCGAGCCGCTCCCGACGCTGAACGACTACCTGGTCCAGGGCGCGGAGAGCACCCGGACCGTGCTGGTGATGGAACTCAAGCAGCAGAAGAACACGGAACTGGAGAACGTCATGACCGACAAGGCGTTGGAGGCCCTGAAGGCGCACAATCTGTACGATCCGGCGCGGGTGATGTTCATCTCCTTCAGCTACAACATCTGCACGCGGATTGCCGAGAAGGCGCCGGAATTCACGAACCAGTACCTGAATAGCGACAAGAGCCCTGCGGAGCTGGCCAAGGCCGGGATCAACGGAGTGGACTATCAGTTCAAGACCTTCGCGGAGCATCCGGACTGGCTGGAGCAGGCGCGCGTCAACAAGATGAGCGTCAATTGCTGGACGGTCAACAAGCGGGAAGACATCCAGAAGATGATCGACCTGGGCGTGGACTGCATCACCACCAACGAACCCCTCCTCGTCCGCGAACTCCTCGGCGACCGCGAAGCCAAACTGTAGTTCCGCGCAGTTGACCCTGCTTGCTACGTCCCTTCGGCTCCGCCTCCGGTCCTATACGCCGCAGGGGCAAGTTGCGACGGAGCCTTGACTAGTTTATTTCGAGGAGGCGGGTCCAGTCGGTGGAGAAAGGCTTGGAGCAGAACTCGTGCCGGGTGCTGCGTCGCAAGGCGCACGACCGGCTCCCCCTGCTCCACGAGCGCCTCGACCCGGAAAGGTCGCGGCAGGATGAGGTACCAGTTCCCTGTCGCGGCTGATGAAGGTGTCCAGGCAGCCCTGTGCCGGGTAGGCAAAGCCGTGCGGCCGCCTTCCGCCGCCCACAGGGACAGCTGGCACTTTGTCTCCATTGCAGGGGCGCTCTTTCACGCCTAATCATGAAGATATG
>CABTXO010000302.1 GCA_902488725.1 uncultured Bacteroidales bacterium | reverse complement strand
GTCTTTTTGTTTGCCTTGGGGTTGATGGTGCGGGCGCCGCGGCCGACGTTCTTCCTTTTTTCGTTGCGCGCAAGCCAATACCGTCCCTCGCAGACTTCGAACGCCTTGTTTTTGCCGGGAGTGAGGGTGTCCATGTCGGCGCCGACGAGCTGGGGGACGTAGTACTTGTTCCACCGGTAGAGTTCATTCGGAAAGCGGGCGAAGCGCCGCAGATCTTGCGGAGAAGTGACTTCCGTGATGCTAATGGCCATTGTTTTTCAGTAATAAACTTCGCTAAGGTACGAAAAAACTCTGATTTCTGCGCTTTGTTCATAATTTGTTGGAAAAAATCTGTGCGGAATGGGATGGAATCGTGAAAATATCCCTACCTTTACCACCCGGTTACGCCTAATCGGAAACAGCCAATGAAACATAATCTCCAGGACGCCGTTCTTCGCAAGACGGGCATCCACAGCGTGTACGAACTTTTTCAGCCCGGACTCCGGAACGACTATCTCGTCGTCAGCGGGGAAGGCACCCGCCGACTCATGGCTTCGCCCGAAGTCGTGGGCTTCGGCTCCTATCAGAGCATGGTGCCGGCCACCATGTCCGCCTTCCGGTATCTGGTCCGCAACGGCCTGCAGGACCAGGTCAACATCCTGACCATCCTGCGGGGCGGCCTGAACTATCCCATCGAAGAGTGCGCATTCCGCGCCGGCCTGGAAGTCACGAACATGGACTTTCTTTCCTGCGAGCGGATCATCGAGGACGATGTGATCAAGGGGTTGGATGTCCGCTACCAGAAAGTGCGGACCTGCCGGGACTGCGTGCTGCTGATCGGAGACATCATCGCCTCCGGGGCCACCCTCCGGATGTGCATGGACCATGTCATCCACTGGTTCCACGACCATGGCGGAAGCTTCAAGCGGATCGTTTTCTTCACGATCGGGGGCTCGAACGCCATCGACCTGATGGAGGACTTGGCGGAACAGATCCGGCGGGAGTCGCCCGCCTTCGAAGGCTTCACCTGCTTTTTCTACGAAGGCATATTCAATGTCTACCAGGACAAGGGGGTCCTGGGCTTCCAGGTGCCGGACATCGACTTTTACTGGGGGGACGGCATCATTTCGCCCGAATTCCGTGAATATGCCGTCGCGCACGGCTACGCCCTGTACGAGAAATGCATCATCTACGACGGCGGTGCGCGCCGCTACGAAATCCCCGACCACTACAAAGAAGTCGTGCGGTACTGGGAGGAGGTGCTGGAGGCTTCGGACCGGGTCGGCATCATGGACCTGACGATGGAGCGGCTGGGCTACCGTGCGCCCATCACCTACGAGGAATGGCTGGCGGTCACCCGTTTCATCGAGCTCGGGGACCTGCATGTGCTCTACAACGACGAGCGTGTCTTCCTCGCGCGGGCGCAGACCCTTTCCCTGCGGGAAGTCGCGCAGACCAGACTGGAACAATTCAAGCAAACACTGAAAGGTTATGAGTAAAAAGTCTCAACACGTCGACGCCGACTTCACAAACAGTCCGGTCGGCCGGAGCGGGCGCAAAAGCACCCTGAGCATGTTCATGGTGATGCTGGGCTTCACCTTCTTCTCCGCATCCATGTGGGTGGGCCAGACCCTTGCGAACGGCCTGGATTTCCCGGGCTTTCTCTGGGCGCTGCTGCTGGGCGGCATCATCCTGGGCGCCTACACGGGCGCCCTGGGCTGGATCGGAGCGGAGAGCGGCATGACGCTGGACATGCTCGCCCGCCGGAGTTTCGGGGAAAAGGGCAGCTACCTTCCCAGCGCGATGATCAGCTTCACGCAGATCGGCTGGTTCGGGGTCGGACTGGCGATGTTCGCCATTCCCGTCGCGAAGGAAATCATGGGGCTGGAAGTCACGCCGGACCACATGCCGTGGCAGGGCTACATCCTGGTGCTCATCGCCGGCATCCTGATGACATCCAGCGCCTACTTCGGCATCAAGAGCCTCACGATCGTCAGCTACATCGCCGTCCCGCTCGTCGCCATCCTGGGCACCGTGGCCATGGTCATGGCTGTGCAGCGGGGCGATTCGACCCTCGTCGACCAGTTCGCGAAGGGATCCAAGGATCTGGGCATCATCGCGGGGGCCGGCCTCGTGATCGGCAGCTTCGTGTCCGGCGGCACCGCGACCCCGAACTTCGCACGCTTCGCCAGGAACGCGCCCGTCGGCCTGCTGGTCACGGTCGTCGCCTTCTTCATCGGCAACAGCCTGATGTTCTTCTTCGGAGCGGTCTCCAGCATCTATGTGGGCGGGAACGACA
Source organism: uncultured Bacteroidales bacterium (assembly GCA_902488725.1). Lineage (GTDB taxonomy): Bacteria > Bacteroidota > Bacteroidia > Bacteroidales > UBA932 > Cryptobacteroides. Next base: position 328 of record CABTXO010000302.1, on the reverse strand, counting down.
TCTTCGAGGTGATGCTGAACCTGAACCTGTTCTACATCGCCATCGGGGTGCTCGGGCTGAACATCTGGACCACGAACGACAACGCCCTCTACACCTCCGGCCTGGGGCTGTCGAACATCTTCGGCCTGCCCAAACGGGTGATGGTCCTGATCGCCGGTCTCATCGGCACCTTGGCCGCAGTCTGGCTGTACTGGAACTTCGTCGGTTGGCTGAACGTGCTCAACTGCACCCTTCCGCCGATCGGCATCATCTTGGCCCTGAGTTATTTCACCCACAGGAAGCCGTATCTTTCCGGCACCATGCCCGTGCGGCAGGTGAACTGGGCCGC
>CABTXO010000301.1 GCA_902488725.1 uncultured Bacteroidales bacterium | reverse complement strand
CGCCCAGTTTGAAGTAAGCATTCCAGGTCCCGGTCGGATCGTCGGGCTTCGTGACGATGTTGAACACATAGAAACCGTTGGAGGCATTGCCGTTCACCAGTTTCGTGTAGAACTGTCCTTCCGGCGTGAAGAGTTCCAGGATGGCCGGATGGGAATCCGGGATTTTGTCTTCCTTGTCTTCCAGTACCAGGGTCACATGGAGGGTGTCACCCGGTCTCCAGACGCCCCGTTCTCCGTAGATGAAGGCCTTCAGCCCCTTCTCCAGCATCTCCCCGCCCACGTCGAAGCGGCTCAGCGACTTCTCGTCGCCTGCCGAGACTTTCAGATAGCTGGTGGCGTTGCCGCGCTGCGCGACCACGATGAAGGGTTTGCCGGCGAGATCGACTTCCGCCATGCCGTCCGTGCCGGTTTTCGCAAAGCCGATGTCCTTCAGCTGGTAGCTGTAGACATGGAGTTCGGCATTGAATACGGGTTCCGCGCTCAGGATGTCGCTCACGCTCACCCAGAGTTTGTCCCCGCCTGCATATTTCGCGATCACCCCCAGGTGTGAAGCAAGGAGGTTGACGGCCGGGAAGCGGTCCTCGTCCATGTAATGGGTCGGCTTGAGGGGATTGTCCTGGTCCTCCCAGTTGTATTCCTGCCAGTCGTAGAAATCCTCGTAGAAATCAGGATACGGCTTGTCCCAGGCCTCGGCATCCGCATCGGTCAGGTCCTCGGAGGCAATGTCCACCAGTTCGTCGGAGGGGGTGCCGCTCTTGAACGAAGCGCTCTTTCCGTACAGGGAATAGGCCTGTTTGAAGGAGATCCGGATGCGGTAGATGGCACCCGGCTCCTGCTTGAACAGACCGGACAGGTCGACGGAGAAGTCCTGCCATTTGTGCAGGTTCTTGGAAGGATCCGAGTCCAGGCGCAGGCAGCGCTTGTACACCAGCCGGCCGCTCCTGCGCAGGGAGTTGCTCGATCCCAGGTCGTTGTCCTGCAGGAACATCAGCACGTTGTCCTCGTAGATCTGGATAACCTGGATGTCAACCGCATTCAGGTTGACGGCCTTGAACGGCAGCAGCAGTTCCTTTGCGTTCGGGAGGATCGTCCCCGATAGGGGGATTTCCACCGCGGGCTTCTCGTCCGCCCGTGTGAACTTCTTGGTGTAGGCGGTCCCCAGCCGGGTCCCGTCGTAGCTCTTCACGGCATCGGAAATGGCGAGGTTCAGCGGTCCGTCCGAGGGACTTTCGTAGAACAGTTTCACATGGGCGTTCTCGACCTGGGTGTAGGAACGTCCGACACCGTCGAGGGTGAACAGCCCCGCGTCATCCGCGACTTCCGACAACGCTTCCGAGAAGTAGATGTCGATGTAGGGATCGTCTGCGTCCACCCGCTCCGCGCTCACGACTTTGAACGCACCCATGGCCGGAATGGTGATCTCCAGCTTGGAGTCCGTCACGAATCCGCTGTCCAGCGGCTTCATGCGTACGGTGAGGGTGTGGTCCCGGTTGTCCCGCTGCAGGTTCAGCAGGTCGAAATGAAAGTGGAGCGGATCGGCACCGGCAGTGACATTCAGTTCGGCGTTCTTGTCCATGTAGTCATATTCCAGCATCTTCTGGACAGTCTCCAGCGGAAGGGCTTCGGTCAGGGAAATCGTGCCATCGACCGCGGCCTTTTCCGGAGAGGCGGCCGTGATCGTGATGCTGCCCAGCGAAAGCGCTGCCTCCTTGAGGGCCACCAGAAAGTTGAAGGAGAACTTCCGGAACTTCCGGCTGCTGACTTTCTGGATCTTGTCCAGCCGGAGTTTCCCGGTGTAGGCCTGGCCGGATTTCAGCGCCCCCGGCTCCGGAATGAATTCCAGGGTCCGCTGATTCAGCCAGCGGGTTGTCCCCTTCAGGGAAGGGGTGAAGGATAGGATTCCTTCCTTGATGTCCTGTCCGGCGGTGACATCCGGGATGTCCGAGGTCAATTCCACCCGGATGGTGGACTTGTCGGAAATGATGCCGCCTGTGTAGGCTTTGATGAACGTGGCGAACTCCGTACTCTGTCCCTTGCTCTTGCCGTACTTGCTGCACATTGAGAGGGCAGGGATCAACAACAGGAGGGCGGCAGCCGCCAGCAGGGTCCTTACATGTGTCTTCATATCGATCGACTGTTAGTTGGTTTCGATTCTGAAAGATGATATCATAATATTCAAATATAAGGAACTTTTTGAAAAAACGAATCTTTTTCCGCAAATTGCCACGGTGACAAATTGTCAGTCCGCTGCAGGTGGCACACCCTTTGATTCCTTTCTTCTGCCGTCCGGAAGCGGGCGGCGAAACGGATACAAAACTTTAAATCAATAAGCATCATGATTAAACCATTAGCAGACAGGGTCTTGATTGAGCCGAAAGAGGCCGAGACCAGAACGGCGGCCGGGTTGTACATCCCCGACAACGCCAAGGAAAAACCGCAGCAGGGAAAAGTCATCGCCGTCGGGCCCGGCAAGAAGGACGAGCCGATGGAGTTGAAGAAGGGAGACGAGGTTCTCTACGGCAAGTACGCGGGCACCGAAGTGTCGGTCGAAGACAAGAAGTACCTGATCGTCAAACAGTCGGATATTTTGGCAATTCTTTAACAAACAAGGAGGATATGCATTATGGCAAAAGAGATAAAATT
>CABTXO010000300.1 GCA_902488725.1 uncultured Bacteroidales bacterium | reverse complement strand
TCGTAGCGCGGAGTGGTGTTTCCGATCACGGTCAGATCCCCATGGTCGTTTGTCTCGGGATTGCCGTCGTCGATCTTATTGAGACCCCAGTCGATGATCCCGTCTCCGTTCAAATCCTGGAACTTTGCCTACATCCGGAAGTGGAATCTGCTGCTCGACCGGCTGAAGACCATGAAAGAAAATGGCATCCTTGCGGAAGAGGCCTACAACCACTGGTCCGGCGTCGCCCGCTTTTTCAGAGGCTGGGAATACAGCCGTTTCGTCCAATCCTTCGGAGACGTGCCCTACTACGCGGAATCACTGACCTCCGCCGACACCCTTGCGACGTACAAGGACCGCGATCCGCGAACTCTGGTGATGGATGCCGTCATGGAAGACTTTGACTATGCCATTGCCAACGTCCGGCTTGCTGACGGCCAGAACTATGTCAACCGCTATGTGGTCGGCACCATCGCCTCCCGCTGCATGTTGTTTGAGGGTTCCTGGTATGTCTACCACAAGAATGACGAAGCGATGAAGACCTGCACGGATGTCACAGGGCACGCCAAGACCTATCTCGGACGGGCTCGCGACTATGCGCAGTTTGTCATCGACTCGAAGAAGTTTTCGTTTGACACAGACTTCCGCACGCTTTTCGGCACGCTCTACAAGACACCGAAAAGCGGAGAAATCCTGCTGTATCGCGAGTACAACAAGACGGTCAACAACGGGGCACAACATTGTATTTCATCGTATTCCAACGGAGACGAGAACCAGGTCGGTTCGGGCAACCTGAGCACACTGAAGGCTTGGATCTGCAACGACGGTCAGCCGTATGCGACCACGACGGTCGCCAACGGAAAGAGCTGGCGCCTCCAGGACATGGTCAAGACCCGTGACCCGCGCTTCGAAGCGACTTTCTGGGATGAACCCAAGCCTAGCGATACCGGCCTCTATACAGAGAAGTTCACCAACCGTCAAGGGGTGACCTTCGCCTACAACGGGGAAACCCGTCCGACCTGGTGCGCATCCTGCACCAACGAGAACGGCTTCCCCTGCGTGCGTTACGCCGAGACAGTGCTGAACTGGATCGAAGCGAAGGCTGAACTCGCCGACAAGTTCGGAGACGCCGCCGTGACGCAGGACGACCTGGACAAATCCATCAATGCAATCCGCAAGCGTCCCCTTGACGATGTCGCCAAAGCGAAGGGAGTCAAGCAGACCGCTCCGCTCCTGATTGCCGCATTGCCGAATGACCCCGAACGCGTGGCCGCTCCCCAGAAGACGACACTGGGTTACAAGACCACGGGTTTTGTGCCGGAACTGCTTTGGGAAATCCGCCGCGAACGCCGGATGGAGTTCTTCATGGAACAATACCGCGTGTTGGACATCCGCCGCTGGGGACAGCTCGAACTGATGCTCGGCGCCAACAATCCGGATCTGCTGGTCGGCGGATGGGTGGAACTGGATCTGGCGAGAAGACTTGTGGAGCAGGTGAAAGGACCTGATGGAAAATACACGGATGTGAAAGATGCCGATGGAAAATTGGTCTTCAAGCAGAACTCCAATCTCAAGAAAACACTCAACAATCAGGGCTACAACCTGCTGACGCTTGCCAATAGCAAAAAAGTGAGCGTCATGCACATCGAGGGATACAATCCTGACGGAACCCTGAAATTGGGCGAAAGAATCTACTTCGAAGTAAATGGAGAACCTGCGAACGCCAATCTGATTGATGACACGAATTCCAATTGTGGCGAGATGCAAGGCTTCCTGGTTCCGGTCAATGTCAAAGACCGGGATACCAGAAATGTGGAGGTTCGGAATTATCTGGAACCGATCTGTTCAGATGTCATTCAGCAATATGCGCAGAAGCACCACACGATCTACCAGAATCCTGGCTGGTGATTCGTTTTGAACAGAGAGCGGAAGGGGGGCCAGTGCCCCCCTTTCTGCTCTCACTTCAATCTTTCAATAATTTGAATATGAAAAGGTTACTGATTCTGCTCGCGTTGTGCGCATCGATTGTCGCTTCTTTTGGGCAGACTTCGCAGCAGGAATTCGAGTCTGGAGTGCCCGATTCCCTGAAATATGTGCTGCCTCAGTTCGCTCTCGGACAGGTCGTGTACAAGGACGGTACATATTCAGCCGGCAAGTTCAATATCAGCACGATTGACCAATCCATCCGTTTCATCGACCGGGATGGCTCCGAAAAGGCATTGGTGGACGGTTCCAATGTGGATCGCGTGACGATTTCGGTCGGGAACATCACGAGCACGATGCCGCTGGACAAGGTGGAGCGGATTTCTCCCAATGAATATAAAGCCGCGACCAAGGCGCCGGAGGCGCGGTCGATCCAGCGGGTGAACGAGGACCTCAACGCGCGCCGGCTGAAGTTTTCGCCGGAGCTGGATGTGCGGGGGGCGCGGCTGCAGGAGGCGATGGACATCGTGATGCACTACATCGACGATGCAGTGATGCTGAATGTGGGGTCGGTCCGGATCATCCACGGCAAGGGGACGGGCGTGCTGCGGGACGAGCTGCAGAAATATCTCCGGACGGTGCCGGGCATCGCCTCGGTCCGGGACGAGCAGGTTCAGTTCGGGGGTTCGGGGGTGACTGTCGTGACGTTTTAGGGGGCGCTGCCCCCTGAGAACCCCCGCGGCCTTTGCGCCTTTCCGACTTTTGC
>CABTXO010000299.1 GCA_902488725.1 uncultured Bacteroidales bacterium | reverse complement strand
CTGTGGAAAGCGGGTCGCGAGTTCAGGTCTCGTTTCCCGTTCAACACAAAAAGAGAGAAGGTCAGTCCTTCTCTCTTTTTGCGTTGAATGAGCACCGGATCCCTGGAACGAGGGATCCCGCGCCCCCGAGGGGCAGCGCAGGCTGGGTCGTTTGGGACCAAGTCCAGAACCCGGATCAAGTCCAAAACCCTGTGTCAAGAAGTGCAATTGAGAAAAGCGTGTGACGGCCTCGGCCGTCTCTGCGCCTCCAGGTGTCGCTCCGCAACTCATATGCCTCGCCCCCCTGGATGTAGGCGGTGGGCAGCACGTGGGCTGCGAGAAAAATTTTTCATTGGAGCGCTTGCGATATAAAAAGATTGTCGTATGTTTGTATCGCGAACGACATAAATGCCGTCCGCACGGAAAATTGACAACGACAAAATACACAATGACCATGGCAACAACGATTTATGATTTCAAGGTCCTGGACAAGAAAGGCCAGGAAGTGTCTCTCGACCGGTACAACGGCAAGGTGCTGCTCGTCGTGAACACCGCAACCGAGTGCGGTTTCACTCCGCAGTACGAAGACTTGCAGGCCATGTACGGCCGGCTGAAGGGCAAGGGATTCGAGATTCTGGACTTCCCTTGCAACCAGTTCGGCCACCAGGCTCCGGGCACCGACGAGGAGATCGGCAAGTTCTGCTCCGTCAACTACGGCGCGGACTTCCCGCAGTTCAAGAAGATCGAGGTGAACGGCGCAGGCGAACTGCCGCTCTACACCTGGCTGAAGAGCCAGAAAGGATTCGCCGGCTTCGAGGGCCCCAAGGCGGAAATCCTGGACAACCTCCTTTCCAAGCAGGACAAGGACTATGCGTCCAAGCCCGACATCAAGTGGAACTTCACGAAGTTCTTGATCGACCGGGCAGGCAAGGTGGTCGCCCGCTTCGAGCCCACCCGCGACATGGCCGAGGTCGAAAAGGCCGTGGAAGCCCTTCTCTAATGAATATGGCTGCGTAGCGCCCCATGTACGAACAGCTGAAACTGGACAACCAGCTTTGCTTCCGTTTGTACACGGCTGCAAGGCTGGTTGTCCAATCTTATCACCCGCTGCTCGGAAGGCTGGGCATCACCTATTCGCAGTACATTGTCCTGATGGTCCTCTGGGAGCAGGACGGCCAGCCCGTGAACGACATCGCCAAGCGGCTGAAGCTGAACACGAACACGGTCACGCCGCTGCTCAAGCGCATGGAATCCGAAGGGTTCCTGACCCGCGAGAAGGGGCACGCGGACGCCCGGCAGATGATCGTGCGCCTGACGCCGGAGGGGAAGCAGCTCCAGGAGGCATCTCGGAATATTCCTTCCTGCATGCTCGAAAACATGCTGCACGGCAGCCGGATGCGCGAGGAGGAACTTCTTTCCCTCGCCCCCCTGCTGGACAACCTGATCGCATCCCTGGGGACATGACATCGGAACGGGAAAAGAAATTCAACCTGGCTTTCAACATCTTCCTGGTGACGGGGATGCTGATCGCCGTCACGGTCACGACGGTCTTCAAACTGCGGCAGCCGGAGGTGCGCACCTTCATGCTGCTGCTGGCGGGCTTCGGCTCGCTGATGGGGGTGATGAACACGGTGATGTCCGCAGGCGGCAACATCCTCACTTTCGTGTTCGGCTTCGTGGACGTGTTCATCGGCACGATCGTCTATCTGGACAACGGCATCATGGGCAACTTCGCCCTGCATGCCTTCTATTTCCTTCCCATGCAGTTCGTCGGCTTCTGGCAGTGGCGCAAACGGGGCGCGCGGCTCAAGTCGGAAGAGGGGACGGCCGTGCAGGTGAAAGCACGCAGGCTGACCGGGCGGCAGTGGCTCCATCTGCTGGCCGGCGTCGTGGTCGGCACGGTGGTGGTGTACTTCATCCTGCTGTTCATCGACCAGACCAAACTGGATGCCGGGGAGATCGATGCGATCCGCCGGCCGAAGATTCTGCTGGACTCCGTGGTGATGGTGCTGAACATCGTAGGGCAGGTGCTGATGTCGCTCGCCTTCATGGAACAGTGGTATGTATGGAATCTGGTCAACGTGGCTTCCATTTCGTTGTGGGTCGTGGCGCTGTCCGGTTCCGGAACCTCGGGTTATGCGGTCGTAATGCTCATCAAATACGTTTTCTACCTGCTGAATTCTGTCAACGGACTCCGCATCTGGCTTGCGCTGAGCCGGGAGAGATGAAGGGGATTTGCATAATTGCCGATTTTTTATTTACTTTGCGAAAATATTTCGAAAAATAGATAATAACATAAACTATTTAATTTGTTCATTATGACTGAAGAAGAAATCGTAAAGCAAGTCAAAGCGATTATCGTTGACAAGCTGGGTGTCGAGGAGTCCGAAGTGACCGAGACCGCCAACTTCACAAATGACCTCGGAGCTGATTCTCTCGATACAGTCGAGCTTCTCATGGAGTTCGAGCGCGTGTTCGGAATCAAGATTCCGGATGAAGAGACCGCCACCATCGCTACGGTAAAGGACGCGATTGACAAGGTCAAGGAAAAGCTTGCCACCAAGGAGGCATAATTTCCCCTTTCAGCACTGTACAACAAGCGGGCGGCCGCTTTGCCGCCCTCCTTTTTTTTTGCCGGGCGCCGTCACCTCTTCCGAAACGCGGTCGGGAGGTTCAGTTTTGGGCTCGCACCCCCTACCCCCCGGG
>CABTXO010000298.1 GCA_902488725.1 uncultured Bacteroidales bacterium | reverse complement strand
GAGGGGTAGTACTTCAGCCGTGCGGGACAAAGGCGTCGGCCTGCAGCTGGCTGTGGGGCCGGGGGTGGCAAAGGCCGTGCGGGACAAAGGCGTTGGCCAGCCGGGGGCTGTGGCCGGGTTTGGCCAGGTGGTGTGCCGGGCGGGGTGAAAAGAATGCCGGAAAGAATGCCGGGGGCGGTTCGCTGTCAGGCTTTGGAGACGGTCATTTCGCAGTGGTGGCAGTCGAAGTGGAGGGCGTAGCGCTGGCCGTTGTTCAGCAGGAACAGGGCTTTCGCCGGGGTGGCTCCGAATGCAGGGGTGCGGCCGGCGGAGAGGCTCGGGCTGGAAGTGGATGGGGAACCCGGGACTGGGCCGGGAGCCGTGCCGGAGGTCGGGCGCAACTGGTGCACCGGGCAGAGACCGAGTTCATAGCGGATGCAGTACTTCGTGCGCATGAGTTCGGCTTCGCACGGGCGGGCGAGTTCGAAGGCATCCTCCACGGTCTCGGCGCCAAGGGAGCGGTACACCGTCCGCGCCAGCACGTTGGCGACGTTCTCCTTGTAAGTCAAGCTTTTCCCGACGGCTGCAGCAAGGCCGTTCGTCACCGGGCCGGCGGGTCCCTGATCAACTGCCGCCCCGCCGTTCGTCACCGGGCCGGCCAGCGGTCGCCTGCCGCAGGGGAGGGCGTCGAGTCCGGCGGCCAGATCCCGCCGGAATCCGTTGAGGACCGAGACGGGAAGGAAGGGCATTCGGCCCTCCCGGGTGTCGTTCTGCAGACCTGCCAACGTGAAGGAATAGATGCCCGAAGTCTTTTGGAACTGGTTCCGGAACAGGGACACCATTCGCTCGGGCTGGCGGGCGACATCGCGTCCGCAGTCCCTTTCCAGTACGAGGAACCGGCCGTCCTCGCTGCGGGCGGAAGCCGTCAGCAGGAAGGCTCCGTCCCGCTCGGAAACAGAAACCTTTACTTCGACCGGCAGCGTCCTCGCCGGCAGGTTGGTCTCCAGTTCCTTTTCGAAGGCGGTGCTGACATTCCGGAACAGGCGCGCCCCCACGAACATTTCAGGAATATCCTTGCAGCGAATTGTTTCTCCGGTGCAGACATCCCCCCGGAAGCCCACGATCTGGCTTCCGGCGACGAAGGAAAAACCATCTCCGTTTTTCAGCCGCAGATCCCCGCCGGCAGGCCGGAGAGTCAGGATCAGGTCGTTCTGTCCGTGCGGACGGCCGTCGCCGGACAGGGCGGACCGGACCCGTTCCCCGGATGTGGCTGCATCCCGGAACGACGTGACCGTTCCGACATATTCCCCCAAGGAGGTGGGGGCATCCATGGATGACCAGCCGTCCGGCGACGAAGCGGGCGCGCCGGGGCGGACTGCGGCAGGAATATCCGGTCGTCTGCCGTCCAGGAACAGTTCCGTGTAGCCCCGGTTGAAGGTTTTGTTCAGATCGGGCGTGAAGCCGCCGGAAATCCGGCCGAACGAGGCCCGGCGGTACGATTCGGGATGCCGTGCGATCAGCTGGTCCAGCGCCAGGGAATAGGCTCGCACGACGTTCCGGACGTAGGAGATGTTCTTCAGCCGTCCTTCGATCTTGAAGGAATCGATCCCTGCGTCCGCCAGATCTCCCACGCGCGAAAGCAGCTGGTAGTCCTTGAGCGACAGCAGCGCCTTGTCCTTGACCAGCACCCGTCCCGTCTCGTCCGCCAGGTCGTACAGCGACCGGCATGCCTGGATGCAGGCACCTCGGTTTGCGGACCGTCCGGCGATGGCTTCGGACAGGTAGCACTGGCCGCTGTAGCAGACGCACAAGGCCCCGTGCACGAAGAATTCCAGTTCGCAGGAGACGGCTTCCCGGATGGCCCGCACCTGTTCGAGCGACAGTTCCCGCTCCAGCACCAGCCGCGAGAAGCCCAGGCTTTCGTAGAGGCGTGCCTTCTCCGGCGTCCGGATCGCGCACTGCGTCGACGCATGCAGCGGCAAGCCGTCTTGCGGGGAAAGAACCGATCCGCGGAGCATTTGTAGCGGAGCGGCCGGTACTTTTCCGCAATCTCCGGAAAGCATCGCGAGGTCCTGGACGATCAGGGCATCCACCCCGGCCTCCGCCGCCCCGGCCTTCAGCCGCAACGCTTCCTCCAGCTCCCCGTCGTACAGAATCGTGTTGAGTGTCAGGAATATGCGAACGCCGAAGCGGTGGGCATATTCACACAGGCGCCGGACATCCTCCATCGAATTTCCGGCCGCCTGCCTCGCCCCGAACGCAGGCCCGGCAATATACACGGCATCGGCACCGCAGTCGATCGCCGCGATGCCGATGTCAGCATTTCTTGCCGGAGCAAGAAGTTCGAGGTCCCTCATTATTTGTTCAGCGCCGCAATCATCTGCTTGGCCTGCGCACCGAACTTGGGATCGTTCTGCACCATTTTGTAGTACTCGAGGGCCTTCGCGTTGTTCTTCGCGCCCTGATAGAGCGCACCCACGGTGAAGGCGATGGCCGGAGCGTTCTTCGCATTCGGATTGACTTCCAGATACTTGGAGAAGTTCTCGATGGCACCCGCATTCTTGCCGAGCTTCTGGGAAGCCTGTCCGGCGATCAGGTAGGCGTTCGCATTCGGCGCGTAGCCGTTGGCCTTTTCCGCGAGATCCACGGCATCCGCCAGCTTGTTGGCCTTCAGCGCCATGTTGGCCTGCTTCACGTACAGGTTGGACACCTGCGTCTTGGCATT
>CABTXO010000297.1 GCA_902488725.1 uncultured Bacteroidales bacterium | reverse complement strand
GGCATACCAAGGCCGATTTCTCGGTCCTTCCCACCTGCATCGTCCTCAATCTCTGGGACGAGTGCAAAGAAAATTCCTATTCCGTCACCGGAAAGATCCCTGCGGACCGGATCAATTTCAGTACCGTGACCGGCCTCAGTGCACTGAGCTGGAAGATCGTCGAGTCCGATCTGGATCTGGAGGCGGCGACTGCACGTTTCCGCGACGTACTGGCGCGGAAACGCTTGAATCCTTGGCTGGTGCTGACGTTGGTCGGACTTGCCAACGCATCCTTCTGCGAGTTGTTCGGCGGGGACATCGTCTCCATGGCCATCGTGTTTGTGGCCACCATTGACGGCTTCATCCTCAAACAGAAACTCCCGGCCATGGGCGTTGACTACCGGATTGTGATACTTGTAGCCTCTTGTCTGTCTGCGCTGATTGCCAGTTCCGGTTTCGTGTTCGGCTGGGGAAAAACGCCCGAAGTTGCCCTTGCCACCAGCGTCTTGTACTTCGTTCCCGGCATCCCCTTCGCCAATGCCGTGAGCGACTTGATCTACGGGCACTACATCTGCAGCGTCAGCCGTTTCCTGCACGCCGTCATCATCACGGTCTGTTTGTCGCTGGGGCTTTGCCTAGCCTTTACGCTGCTGAATATTCAATTTTTGTGATGGGACTTTTTTTCCTTATCCTGAAAGACGGTATCTTTGCAGCAATGGCCGCGATCGGTTTTTCGAGCATCAGCAATCCGGAAGCGAAAGTCTTTCCGCCCTGTGCCCTGATCGCCGCCATGGGACACATGACCAGATACGTGTTGATGAATATTTTCGGCTGCCAGCTCTCCGGCAGCAGCTTGTTGGCGGCGCTGGTGATCGGATTCCTGTCGCTCCCTGCCGCAAAATGGATCAAGACCCCTGCGGAATGCATCTCGTTCCCGGCTCTCCTGCCGATGATTCCCGGGATGTATGCCTACCGGACCATCCAGTCCTTGACCCATTGTTTGGGGGCCGCGAGTGAACCCGATTTCCTGCACTATCTCTATCTGCTGCGGTTCAACTGGATGACCTGCACGGTGACGATCATCGCCATGGTGGTGGGCGTTACGCTTCCGACACTCGTGTTCAACAAGTTTTCGTTTAAAGTGACTCGATAATGGAATTCAGACAGTTACGCTATTTTGTGAAAGTCTCCGAGCTGAGCTCCTTCTCCGATGCTTCCAAGGCGCTCTACATCTCGCAGAGCACGCTTTCACAGCAGATTCGGCAGCTGGAAGACGAACTCGGCGCGAGCCTGCTTGTCCGGGACTCCCGCCATGTGGCGCTGAGTGATTACGGGGAGCAGTTTTTGCCGTATGCAAAGCAGGTGCTCCGAGATGCGGAAGCCAGTGTCGGACGGATTCGCGACGTGCAGAATCTGAAAATCGGCACCCTGAATGTCGGCGCCACCTATACTTTCTGTCCACTGCTGAGCGACACCGTGCTGAGTTTCATGCGGGAGCATCCGGGCATCAAACTGAACATCTTCTGCCGGTCCATGGAGAGTCTGATGGAAATGCTGGAACACGAAGAATTGGATGTCGCGCTCTCTTACAAGCCGCTGCAGAGCTACGACAACATCGAGTCGCACATCCTGTTCAACAGCAAGCTTTGTGTGATCGCCGGGAACGACAATCCGGTTGCGAAACTGGACCGGATCCGCTTGGCTGAATTGGAAAAATTCCCGCTGGCCTTGCCGGCGAAGGGCCTCCAGGCGCGGAACGCATTCGACAACCTCCTCTACGGGCAGAATTTCAAATACGACGTCCGTCTGGAGATCAACGACCTCGGCGTGCTCCTGGGCATGATTCTGCAAACGGATCTGGTCACGCTTCTTTCCCGTGAAACCGTCAGCAAGGACCCGCGTTTCACTGCGGTAGAAATCGACCATCCCAACTCAGAAATGGAGGGATCGTTCCATTTACTCAAAGGCAGCTATTGCAAAAACGCAACGAAGGAGTTCCTCAAGGAACTGATTGAAAACAATTCTTTCTCAATGGCGATGGATGCCATCGAAAGGCGATAGTTCTCCGTTTCGCTGATCCGAGCACCACATTGTGCATTTTTTCGTATTTTTGACTTTCAAAATACGGAAAAAATGAATTTTACTGGAATATTGCTGGGTGCTTCGGTCTTCCTGATCATCGGCATCTGCCATCCGGTCGTGATCTGGCTGGAATATTACCTGGGCAGGCGCAGCTGGTGGATCCTGCTCGTCGCGGGGCTGATGTTTGCCGCTGTCTCGGTGCTGATGCGGTCCTTTCTTTGGTCCAGCATCCTCGGTGCCTTCGCCTTCTCGTGCTTCTGGGGCATCCTGGAAATCTTCCAGCAGGAAAAGCGAGTGCTGAAGGGCTGGTTCCCGGAGAATCCCGCTCGCCATGCATACTACGAGCAACTGCGTGAGCGGATGAAGCGATGAAATTGCTGCCGGGAATATGTTCGGCTGTGTGCCGATGCGGAGCTGATGATTCCGGACAGTTCCTCCGTGCTGTTTGAGCCGATTGGAGCGGACAGCAGCTATTTCCGCGTCCATCTCCGTGCCGTGCAGGAGGGTGTCCTCATGCGACAGGAGCTTTTCGACCTATTCATTGCAGGCGTGCACAAGGTCGAAATTCCGCAGATCGACCGCTGGAGGGAGCGCTGGCTCCGGATCCGCAAGGTCATCGACGGCATGCGGCTGGACCTTCCTGAATATTCC
>CABTXO010000296.1 GCA_902488725.1 uncultured Bacteroidales bacterium | reverse complement strand
CTACGGCTACGACGGCGGCGGTCCGGCGGCGGCCTCCGAGCGGCCTGCAGCGGCTGCAAAGCCTGCGGAAGCCCCAGCGCACGCAGGCGGCGGGAAGCCGGAAGTCATACCGACCGCCGTCACCCGGTACGGAACCCAGGTGCTGGCCAGTTTCCGCGAGATGTCCGCGGGGGACTCCTTCTTCAAGGGGTATGCCTGTGAAAAGTTTCCGGTCGGCAATCTTTATAAATATGTTGTCGGACTTTCGGACGACCTTGCCGAGGCTAAGGAAAAAAATCAGGAGATCCGGAAAAAATTTGCCGATTCTTTCCTTGTAAAAATCGAAAACGGCGAAATTTCCCGGATGCGATAATCGGTTTTTCCGGTTGTGTGCGCCATCCTGAAATTGATCTGCATGCATTTGATCAATTTAGATACATTAAAAATTATAACCCATTGGCTTCCCAACTAGTTAGAGTTTTTAAAATCTTGCAACATATTACAATCCAGATAGTTGTGTGGGCATCCTGAAAGCGGAATCCTTTCTTTAAAAAACAAAAAAATTCCACAAAAACAAGTTGAAAAAGCATTTTTTATAAAGATTTTTTCCCCCATCTTTGCACAACTAAAGCAAGAAAGCAATTCTTTTCAATACTCGATGACCGTCAATGGCTGAACAGGAAAGACATATTTCCGTGTGGAACGCTTGTCTCCGTATCTTTGAACAGAACGTGGAGCCCAAGCAGTTCTCCGTCTGGTTCAAGACCATTGTTCCGGTTGCGCTGGCGGAATCGACCCTGACGATCGAAGTTCCGACGGACTTTTTCCGGGACTACCTCGAAAGCGCCTTCCTGCCCATCATCAAGATGACCCTGCGCCGTGTGATCGGTCCGGATGCCAAGCTGGTGTACCGGGTCCATCCGGTCCGGAAAGGGGATCCGATGGTCTATCCTGCCGCCCACGAGGAGACACCGGTCAACAAGCCGGTCACGCTCAACACCTTCAAACCGTCGTGCAATCCGGGTCCCTTCGTGTTCCCGGGCATCCAGAAGGTGCAGATCAATCCCCGCCTGAACCCGGTCTACTGTTTCGAGAACCTCATCAAGGGAGAATGCAACAAGATGGGTATCAACGCGGGCATCAGCATTTCCGAAAATCCCGGCAAGACACCGTTCAATCCGCTCTTCATCTTCGGAGGCCCCGGCCTCGGGAAGACGCACATCGCCCAGGCGGTGGGGATCGCGATCCACGACCGCCGTCCGGATCTGGTGGTGCTCTATGTCACGGGCAACGAGTTCCAGACCCAGTACGTCAACGCCATCAAGGTCCAGAACAAGCTGTCTGACTTCATGGCCTACTACATGCGGATCGACGTGCTGATCGTGGACGACATCCACGAACTGATCGGCCCGGCCTCGCAGAATGCGTTCTTCAACATATTCAACCACCTGCACCAGTCCGGCAAGCAGCTGATCTTCACGTCCGACCGTGCGCCGGTGGACCTGCTGAACTTCGAGGAACGGCTGCTCTCCCGCTTCAAGTGGGGGCTGTCCGTCGAACTTTCCCGCCCGGACCACGAGACGCGGCTGACGATGCTGAAGGCCCGGAGTTTCCGCGAGGGGATCCGCATCCCGGAGGAGGTCCTCGAATTCCTGGCCAACCGGATCCGCACGAATTTCCGCGAACTGGAAGGCGCCCTGATCTCCCTGATCGCGAACGCCACCCTCTGCCACAAGGAGATCACTCTGGCCCTGGCTGAACGCGTCACCGGGCACATCGTGGGGGAGGAGCAGACCGAGGTCACCATCGACCAGGTGCAGCGCGTCGTCTGTGAATATTTCAACATCACCCGGGACATGCTGCTGTCCAAGTCCCGGAAGCGGAACATCGTGCAGGCGCGCCAGATCGCGATGTTCATGAGCCGCAACCTCATCAGCAACTGTTCCCTCTCCACCATCGGTACGGAAATTGGAGGAAAAGACCATGCTACGGTGCTGCACGCATGTACTACGGTGTCGGATCTGATGTCCACGGACAAGACGTTCCGGCAATATGTCAACGACATCGAAAAAATGCTGGTGCCTGTAGCGAGATAACACAGGAAAACCATGGATTCAGCAAAAGTTCTATCCATTTTTCGGGAAATCACGAAGATTCCCCGGGAATCCGGTCATGAAGCCCCGATGACCGCCTTTCTGCAGGCATTTGCCGCCGAGCGGGGGCTGGCGTGCAAGACCGACGCGATCGGCAACGTGTGCATTTCAAAAGAGGCAGCAAAAGGCAAGGAAGGCGTGCCTACCCTGGTGCTCCAGGGGCATCAGGACATGGTATGCGAGAAACGCGCAGGCTATGTACATGATTTTCAGAAGGATCCGATCCGCTACGTGATCGAGGACGGCTGGATGATCGCCAAGGACACGACTCTCGGGGCAGACGACGGCATCGGGGTGGCGGCCATGCTGGCCCTCCTGGACAGCGACCTGAAGACGGGACGCCTCGAATGCATATTCACCGTCTCCGAAGAGACCGGCATGGACGGAGCCTTCGCGATGGAACCGGGCTTCTTCACCGGCCGCACCCTGATCAACCTTGACTCCGAGGACGAAGGCCAGCTGTTCATCGGCTGCGCCGGCGGGGGGGACACCTTCGCCCCCTTCCGCTCCGTGCCGGAGGACCGCCGGGCGGGCCTCGACACGGGCCACCTCCCCATCCGCGGGGCCCCCGGCGGGCCCCCCGGG
>CABTXO010000295.1 GCA_902488725.1 uncultured Bacteroidales bacterium | reverse complement strand
CCCAGCCGATGGAAAAAACCGGGTTTCCACCCGTGGACACGCTGTTCTTCTTGCGCCATGGCTACGCTTCTTTCGTGGACTTGGCAGGATCGTCGGAATCCTTGCCGTAGTACCCGTAGCGGCCGTAATGGCCGTAGCGGCCATAATGGCCGTAGTAGCTGCCGCCGGCCTCCGTCCCGTTGAGGACATAGGAGAGGTTCTTGTACTCGCCGGTCTTGTAGAGCCGCTCGAGTTCCGGAAGCAGGGCCTTGTCCATCAGGCCGGCACGCATCAGGAAGAGGGTCCTGTCCACGCTCCGGTTGATGATCTTGGCATCTGTCACGATGTCGACCGGAGGGCAGTCGATGAAGATGTAGTCGAATTCTTTCCGCAGGCTTTCAATCGCCTTCGAGAACCGTTCGTCGGCAATCAGTTCGGCCGGGTTCGGAGGGACGGTTCCGACCGGCAGCATCAGCAGGGTCGGGTACTTCTCCGAGGCGAAGATGA
Source organism: uncultured Bacteroidales bacterium (assembly GCA_902488725.1). Lineage (GTDB taxonomy): Bacteria > Bacteroidota > Bacteroidia > Bacteroidales > UBA932 > Cryptobacteroides. The sequence goes on along the minus strand of CABTXO010000295.1, from coordinate 2,265 downwards.
CCTTGCGGACATCGTCCACCCGCTTGGCGAGGTAGTCGCTCAGACCGGTGTCCCGTTTTCCGAAACTGGCCGAGGTCGTTCCCTTCCGAAGGTCGCCGTCGATCACGAGCACCTTCTTGTTCTTGATGGCAAGGCTGACTGCCAGATTCAGGGTCACGAAGGATTTCCCGGAGCCGGGATTGAAAGAGGTGACGCCGATCACGTTGCCGCCCTCGCTCTGGGTCATGAACTCCAGATTGGTCCGCATCACGCGGAAGGCCTCGTTTACGATGTCCCGGTTACCGGGTTCCACGACCAATTTGATCGCCCCGTCGATGAATTCCTTCCGGCGGAGCGCACCCATCGAAATCCGGGGATTCTTGCCCGACTGCGGAATTTCACCGAGGAAGGGAAGACTGAGGCGTTTCACATCCTTGCGGCTCCGCACGCGGGTGTCCGTCACTTCCATGAGGTAGATGGCTGCCAAAGGCAGCAGCAGCCCCAGCAGGAAAGCCATCATCAGAATGTTGGCCTTGCGCGGAGCGATCGGATCCACGCCCGCGATCGGATGCTTGATGATGCGGGTGTTGTAAGCGGTGAAGGCCTGCGAAAGTTCATTCTCCTCGCGCTTCTGGAGCAGGAAAAGGTACAGGGACTGCTTGACCGTCTGCTGACGTTCCACGGAGAGCAGCTGCTTGGCCTGGTTCGGGTTGGCCGCGATGCGGGCGGTATTCTGCCGTGTGGCGTTCTGCAGGTTGTCGAACTGCGAGTTCAGCCCCACGATCTCGTTGTCGATGGACTGGGCGATGGAACCGCGCATGGACCGCAGCGCCTCGTCCATGTCCTTGACCAGCACGTTGTTCTCGCCGGAATTGGCCACCAGGTTGTTCCGTTCCAGGAGCTGGCTGTTGTACTCGCCGATCCGGTTCTCGATGCCGGTGTTGCTGATGCCCAGGTTCGCAGGAAGCGGCTGGTTGCGGTTGCCCTCGTTTGCGAGGTAGTTCTTGATGTAGCGCGCCATGTAGAGCTGGTTGTTCAGCTCCTGCATCTGCTGGTTGAGCACCGTGCTCTGGGTCATGTACATAGTGGCCGCCGCCGCCACGTCGGGCAGGAGATTGGCGGACTTGTAGGAAGAAATCTCGCTGTCCACGCCCATCAGTTCGCTCTCGATGACGCGCAGACGGTCGTTGATGAAAATGGAAGTGGAGTTCGCGATCTGGTTCTTGTCCTTGATCCACACTTCGTTGTACACTGCGATGAGGGTCCCCAGCACATCGGAAGCCCGCTGCGTGGACACGTCGTCGATGGCCAGGGTGATCACATCCGAATTCTTCTCGCTCAGGCTCACCTTGAGATCGTGCAGATAGCGTTCACAGGTGGCGCGTTTTCCGGACTTGGCCACGCTGATATCCCTCCCGAAGCCTTCGGCGGGACAATGGTTGGTTCCGGCCAGCAGGACGCGTCCGATCGGCGTGTCCACCGTATCCCCCAAGGCGCAGGGTACCGGCCCGGCATCCAGTCTGTCTCCGTTCAAGACAAAATTTTTCAGTTGCAGGGTGCTGTCCTTCTCATGGACCGTGAACGAGGCGGAATGCTGGTCGTCCACGTCCAGCAAGCGTGCCGTGACCGGCAGACTTGTGCCGTAGAGCACCCAGGGATGGAATTTCCCCGGGATCGTGTACTGCATGTACAGCTGCAGCCTGTCCACGACCTCCTTCATCAGGTCGGAGGACTGGAATGCACGCTGCTCGTTCTGCACGCTTGAATTGGTGGTGAACATCCCCATGTTGCTGAAGTCCCCGATTTCATTCGAGATCGAACTCCCCTTTGAATCCGATTTGATCTGGACTTCCGCCACGGTGGTGTACTTCGCAGGCGTCTTCAGAATATAAAAACCTGCGGCCAGCAGGGCGGTGCCCAGGGAAACCGCGAACCAGATCCACTTGGACAGGCAACGGTCCAGGAGGGCGCGCAGCTGAATTCCCTCCTCCCGGGGAGCGTTGTTGTTTTCGAGATTCTCCATATTCATTCAGCTACTTCAAGGAATTGATGACGATGAGGGATATGCTTGAGGCGAGGGACGCCAGCGAGATCCAGAACGATGTGGACCGCACGTTGTTGCCGTTCACCGTCGACTGGCGGGCCCGGACGGAGTTCGGTTCCACGTAGATCATGTCCCCCTGCTGCAGGTAGTAGGCGGGGGAATTGATCAGGCTCTCCATGGAGCAGAGGTCCAGGATGTAGGATTCCTGCTTCCCGTCCTGATTCCGGAGCACCTTCACATTG
>CABTXO010000294.1 GCA_902488725.1 uncultured Bacteroidales bacterium | reverse complement strand
GAGGTCGTGCGCATCAACGCGACCCCGGTCAATTCCCACAAACATTCCGACATGCTCTCCATGACCCGTCCCTTCGACACGGAGGAAACGGCCGAACGCAACTACATCTTCGACACGATCAAGCGCGTCTTCCGGACGTTCGGATATTCCCAGATTGAAACGCCCGCCATGGAAAACCTCTCGACATTGCTCGGGAAATACGGAGACGAGGGGGACAAGCTCCTGTTCCGGGTGCTCAACTCGGGAGACTGCTTCGCGGGAGTGGACCTGCAGGAATATTGCACTTCGGAAGGAGTGGACAGCACCGCCGTCTCGAAACGGATCTGCGAGAAGGGGCTCCGCTACGACCTGACGGTCCCGTTCGCACGTTATGTGGTGATGCACCGGAACGAGATTTCCTTCCCGTTCAAGCGTTTCCAGATCCAGCCGGTCTGGCGGGCCGACCGTCCCCAGAAAGGACGCTACCGGGAGTTCTACCAGTGCGACGTGGACGTGATCGGGAGCAGGTCGCAGGTCAACGAACTGGAACTGGTGCAGATCGTGGAACGGGTCTTCGCACTGCTGGATGTCCGGGTGCGGGTCAAGATCAACAACCGCAAGGTGCTCACCGGTTTCGCGGAGATCTGCGGTTTCCCCGACAAGGTGGTGGACATCACCGTCGCGATCGACAAACTGGACAAGATCGGTTTGGACAGCGTGAAGGCTGAAATGCGCGAGAAGGGGCTTTCGGCGGAAGCGGTGGAGGTGATTGAACCGATCCTGCTGCTGCAGGGAAGCGCTGGGGAGAAACTGTCGGCCATGCGTTCCCTGATGAACGGTGGCGGCGCATCCGGAGTGGTCTCGGAGACGGGTCTGGCAGGCCTGGACGAACTGGACGAACTGTTCGGTTTGATCGAAGCGGCGAGGGTGGAATGCCCGGTCGAGATCGATCTCTCCTTGGCGCGCGGACTCAACTACTACACTGGCGCCATCTTCGAAGTGAAGGCGGCAGACTTCGAAATCGGGAGCATCTGCGGAGGGGGCCGGTACGACAACCTTACGGGCATATTCGGTCTTCCGGACATGTCCGGTGTGGGCATCTCCTTCGGGGCCGACCGGATCTACGACGTACTGAAGGGGCTGGACAAATTCCCGGCCGACCTGCGTACCGAGACGACGCTGCTGTTTGCGAACATGGGGTCCGATGAACTGCGGTATCTGCTGCCCGTGGCACGGACGCTGCGCGGGCGGGGCGTTTCCGTCGAAGTGTTCCCGGAAGTCTCGAAGCTGAAGAAGCAGTTCGACTACGCCGACCGCAAGGCCATCCCGTTCCTGTCCATCAACGGCAGCAACGAACGGAGCACAGGCCGGATCAATCTGAAGAATCTGCGGACGGGTACACAGCAGGACTTTGCAAAGGACGACATCGATGGCATGCTCGAATTCCTCCGGTAAGGCTTTCTGGGGTTATGCGGCGGGCCTCATCGCCGGGGTCACCTACGGTATGAATCCGCTGTTCGCCAAACCCCTGCTGACCCGGGGCGTTTCGGTGGACACCATGCTGTTCTTCCGGTATCTGTTTGCCTTTCTGCTGCTCGGAGGGTGGATCGCCCTGCACCGGGAGCGTTTCAGGATCAGCCGGAAGCAGTTCTCTCGATTGCTGATCCTGGGGCTCCTGTTCGGCTGCAGCAGTCTTTTCCTGTTTCTGTCGTACAATTACATTCCCGCCGGACTGGCTACGACCCTGGTCTACCTGTATCCGGTCCTGGTCGCCATTCTGATGATCTCGCTGCGGGTCTATCCGACCTGGCAAGTCTGGCTGTCGATCCTGCTGACCCTGGTCGGGGTGGTGCTGCTCTGCCGTCCCGCCGCAGGGGAGACCTTCCGGTGGCAGGGGATCGTGCTGGCGGCTTCGTCCGCCCTGTCCTACGCCATGTACCTGGTGATCGTCAACCGCAGCACGTCCATCCGCGGCGTCTCCAACAACGTGCTGACCTTCTATGTGCTCGTGGTCGGATCCACGCTGTTTCTGGTGCACCATCTGCTGATGGGCGGCGCGCTCTGGAACGGGGTGAAGGGTTGGCAGTCCTGGCTCGACGTCACGGGGCTTGCGGTCTTCCCGACGCTTCTGTCGCTCGTGTGCCTGGCCGCGGCGACGCGCAGGATCGGCGCCACCAAGACCTCGGTGCTGGGGGTGTTCGAGCCCGTCACCGCCATCCTGATCGGCACGGCCGTGTTCCGGGAACCCCTGACTACGAACATCGTGGTCGGGGTGGTCATCAGCCTCTTCGCCATCCTGTTCATGATCCTTACCTCCGCTGCCCGGAAACGGCAGACTTGACTGCCGTCCCCCCGGCATCCGCTGCGCCGCTTCGATTCCGGCGCTGCTCCGTCCCCTCCCGGCCCCCGCCCGTGCCCCCCGGGTAAATAATTTTGAATATTCAAAAAAGATTTCTAACTTTGCAATCAAACATCGCGGGGTAGAGCAGTTGGTAGCTCGTCGGGCTCATAGCCCGGATGTCGGTGGTTCGAGTCCATCCCCCGCTACTCAGGCAGGTCTGACGATTTTGAGTTCAAGTCGTCAGGCCTGTTTTTTTAGAAAAGTGCGCCAAAGATGTGACACCAGTTTCTCGGGGTCATCTGCAAAGTTCCGTGTATAGAATGAGTTGATAACCGCACGGAGGAGATGCAGGATCTTCGCCCGGACGGCTTTACCGAGTGAACCGTGTGAAATCAAATCGGCAGGAGATGGGGGCAAGTCCAAAATCATGTGAACAGCCGT
>CABTXO010000293.1 GCA_902488725.1 uncultured Bacteroidales bacterium | reverse complement strand
GGGGGGGGGGAGGGGGCGGCATGGGGGGCCAGCAGCAGTCCCCCCCAGCAAAAGCCTCTGAAATAGAAGGCGGTAGCCCCTGCCGCCATGGACAGCAGCACATATTCCCGACGGCAGGCCTTGAGGCTCGTGAAGAAGTCGGTCCACTTGACTCCTTTGAAGGAGAAGTACAGCAGCACGACCGCGACACCTGCGGAGAGGACGTACTTGAGAATATTCCCGGCCTTCTTGTTCATGAAATGCAAATTTAAGCATTTTATGATTAATTTTGCTGCATGATGAAATCAATCTTGGGGATCGGGAACGCATTGACCGATGTTCTGGCCGTCCTGCCGGATGAAAAAATGCTCGAAGAATACCACCTGTCCGCAGGGAGCATGCAGCATGTCGACCTCGAAACGGGAGACCGGATCTGGTCGCGGCTGAAGCAGTTCGGCGTGAAATACGTCGTGGGCGGATCGGCCGCCAACACGATCACCTGCACCTCGATCTTCGGCATGCCCTCGGGTTTCATCGGGAAAGTCGGCGACGACGAACTGGGACATCTGTACAAGAGCACCCTGGAGCAGTACGGAGTCAAGACGACCCTGCTGAAAGGCACGAAGGGTTCCGGCCGCGCCATGTGCCTCATCACGGGAGCCAATGCGGAACGGACGTTCGCAGACTACATGGGCGCCGCCCTGGAACTGGTTCCCGAAGATTTGAAGCCGGAATATTTCGAAGGCTACGACTACTTCCACATCGAAGGCTACCTGGTGCAGAACCAGGACCTGATCCGGAAAGCGGTGCAGATGGCCAAGGACGCCGGTTGCAAAATTTCCATCGACATGGCATCCTACAACGTGGTGGAGTCCAACGAGGCCTTCTTCCACAACCTGCTGGACAAGCAGATCGACATCGTCTTCGCGAACGAAAGCGAGGCCCGGGCCTTCACCAGGAAGGAGCCCCGTGAAGCGGTCGACGAATTGGCCCGGCTATGCGAAATCGCCGTGGTCAAGGTCGGGAAGGACGGCTCCATGGTGAAGCGGGGCGACGAGTACCACTCCATCGAAGCCTGGCCGGCGGCGACGATCGACGCTACCGGAGCCGGGGACACCTATGCGGCCGGGTTTCTGTATGCCCACTCCCTCGGCATGCCGCTGAAGACCTGCGGCGAGGTCGGCTCGATTCTTGCGGCGAAGGTCGTCGAAGTGATCGGGACCAAGATCGATGTTCCCAGATGGAAGGCTGCCAAGCAGGAAATCCGGGAGCGCATGGCCGCCGCAAAGCAATGACCGATGGGATTTATCAAGAATATACTCAAGAAAAGAAGCCTGCGGAGGCATGCCAGCGATGTCCCGACGGAGATCCTTCCGCTCGGCCGGATCCATTCCGCCGTGGCCGTGATCGACGTGCGGGATTCCTCCTTCGATGCCTGCAAGCAGTCCATCCTGTGCTTTTTCAAGGAATATAACCTGAAGGGAAGCATCTTCTTCCTCGATTTCCGCAAAATCAGCAACGAAGAGCGGCTGATCACCAGCATCCAGACGACCATCACCCGCAAGGATGTCAACTGGTACGGGAGGCCCTCCCGCGACAAGCTGAACGTGCTGGAGGAGGCGGCACCGGACCTCTTCATCTCCCTGCTCGGGGAGCCGGACTTCACGCTGGAGTTCCTGGCGAGGACCTCCAGGGCGAAATTCAAGATCGGGCGGCTGCAGACGGCGGACAAGACTTTCGACATGGTCATCTCGGACCCGTTCGGCAAGACGCTTTCCGAAGCGGAGAGCTTCCTGGCCATGCGGGGCTTCCTGGAACGGATTCAATAGCGGAATATGGCTGATTTGCTGAAAAATCTGACCGTCTCGGCCAAGGGCTTCGCCATGGGTGCCGCCAACGTCATCCCGGGGGTGTCGGGCGGCACCATCGCCCTGCTCACCGGCATATTCACGGAACTGATCGACTCCTTGAATGCCCTCCTGTCGCCGATGCCGTGGAAACTGCTGCTCAAGGGCAAGTTCAAGGACTCCTGGAGGGCGGTCCACGGGACCTTCCTGCTCTGGCTGGCGCTGGGCGTGCTGGTCAGCATCTTCTCGCTGGCCAAGCTGATGACCTGGCTGCTGGCGCACCATCCTGTCCAGACCTGGGCCTTCTTTTTCGGCCTCATCATCATCTCGGCCGCCTACATGCTGGCCGACATCAAGGGCTGGAAGCTGCGGGACGCCCTCTTCCTAGCCGCCGGCATCGGGCTGGGCGTGGTGATCTGCACCCTCTCCCCCACCGAGACGACGGATGCGCGCTGGTTCCTCGCCCTGTGCGGCGCCATCGCCATCTGCACCATGATCCTGCCGGGCATCTCCGGCAGTTTCATCCTGGTGATCCTCGGAAAATACGACTACATCATGGAGGCCGTCAGTTCCCTGAATATTCCCGTCCTGCTCGTGTTCGGCATCGGCTGCGTCCTGGGCATCCTCGCCTTCTCGAAATTCCTGCACTGGCTGCTGGACCGATACGAGCGGCCTACGCTGCTCGTGCTGATCGGATTCACGCTCGGGGCGCTGGTGAAAGTCTGGCCGTGGAATGACCCGGAGGCCCTTTCCGCGGCAAACGTCCTGAACGGGACGCCGGGGGCGATGCACGTACCCGGGGCCGTGATCTGGGCCCTGGCCGGAGGCGCGCTGGTGGTCCTGCTGGAACCCCTGCCGAAAAAGAAAAAAATATAGTATCTTTGCAGTCCGCAACACTCCGGAGATCAAGCCGGAAGCTGCGGGGACGGTTCCGTAGCTCAGCTGGATAGAGCAACG
>CABTXO010000292.1 GCA_902488725.1 uncultured Bacteroidales bacterium | reverse complement strand
CGCCCATCTCCCCCTCGATCTCCGCTTTCGGCGTCAGGGCGGCCACCGAGTCGATGACTACGATGTCCACCGCACCCGAGCGGATCAGGTTGTCGGCGATTTCGAGCGCCTGTTCCCCGTTGTCGGGTTGTGAAATCAGCAAGGTTTCCAAGTTGATGCCCAGCGCCTTGGCGTAGGTTCGGTCGAACGCATGCTCCGCGTCGATCATCGCGGCGATGCCGCCGAGCTTCTGGGCCTGTGCGATCGCATGGATCGCCAGTGTCGTTTTCCCGCTGGACTCAGGTCCGTAGATCTCCACGATTCTGCCCCTCGGATACCCCCCGATCCCCAGCGCGTGGTCTAGCGCGATGGAACCGCTTGGAATGACCTGAACGTCCCATTGTGGCTGATCTCCCAGCTTCATGATCGTCCCTTTCCCGTAATCTTTCTCAATCTTGTCGATCGTGGCCTGCAATGCCTTCATCTTGGCGGCATCGACCTCGTTCGACATCTCTTCAACTGCTTTAGCCATAATGTTTTGTAAGTGAATTAGGTTTTGGGATGCGGATTTGTTCCGCATCTGTACAAAGATATGAAAATAACCAGTAAAGTCAGCTGTTTTTTGCTTAAATTTGTATCGTCCTATAGAACGAACTTGCCATGCGTCCCAAATTGCTCGGAATGACCCCGGATGAACTGAAAGCGGTGGCCCTGCAGGTCGGCCTGCCTGCCTTTGCCGGCAAGCAGATCGCCCGCTGGCTGTACGCCGGCAAGGTCCGGAGCATCGACGGGATGACCAACCTGTCCAAAGCCGGCCGGGAGCGGCTGCAGCAGGAGTTCGACCTCGGCCTGACGCTTCCGTCGGACTGCCGGGTGTCCCGCGACGGCACGAAGAAGTACCTGTTCCCGGTCCGCTGCACTCGGCTTTCCGGGCTGAATGCCTGGGTGGGATGCCGTCCGGAAGAGCTGGAGGACAGCGCAGTGGAGGCCGTGATGATCCCCGAGGAAGACCGGAAGACGCTTTGCGTGTCCTCGCAGGCGGGCTGCCGCATGGGCTGTGCGTTCTGCATGACGGGACGCCAGGGATTCCACGGCAACCTTTCCGTCGCCGACATCCTGTCGCAGTTCATCGCGATCGATGAATATGCGGACCTGTCCAACGCGGTGTTCATGGGGATGGGCGAACCGTTGGACAATTTCGAGAATGTACGTCGGGCGGTCGAAGTCCTGACCGCGGACTGGGGCTTCGGCTGGAGTCCCAAGCGGATCACCCTCTCCACGATCGGCGTGCTGCCGAACCTGCGCCGGTACCTCGACGAGACCCGCTGCCACCTCGCGATCAGCCTCCACACCCCCTTCCCGGAAGAACGGAGCGCGATGATGCCGTCCGAGAAGGCCTGGCCTGTGACGGAGATCATGGACCTGCTCCGGGAATATGACTTCACGGGGCAGCGCCGCGTGAGCTTTGAATATACCCTGTTCGCGGGGATCAATGATGACAAGCGGCATGCGGACGCCCTCATCCGGCTGCTGGAGGAGCTGGAGTGCCGGGTCAATCTCATCCGGTTCCACAAGATTCCGGATGCTCCTTTCGAGTCATCTCCCGAGATCGTGATGGAAAGTTTCCGGGACCGGCTGAACCGGCACGGCATCACCTGCACGATCCGCGCCTCCCGCGGGGAGGACATCCTGGCGGCCTGCGGCATGCTGGCCGGTCGGCACCGGGCGCACCCTTCCGACATGAAACGACAGAAAGACGATAACTGATATGAAGACATCGGCAATTTTGAAATGGCTTGCAGCAGCGCTGACGGGAACCGCGGCGGCTGTCCTCCCGGTGCGCGCGCAGCCTTCCGCAGCCTCGTCCTCCTCCCAGTACACCCAGCTCCGGGTGGATGCGATCCATCCCCGGATGGACTCGATCCGCCGGCACCGTCCGACGGTGGCCCTGGTCCTGAGCGGCGGCGGAGCGAAAGGTGCGGCGCATGTGGGCGTGATCCGGTACCTGGAATCGATCGGCATGCCCGTCGACATCGTGATCGGGACCAGCATGGGTGGCCTCATAGGCGCGATGTATTCATTGGGCTACCGCGGGGAACGCATGGATTCCATCATCCGGAACATGGACTGGGACCTGGCGCTCAGTGACAGGATCCCCCGCGAGTACATCTCCTACACGGAAGCCAAATACAACGAGAAATACCTGCTTTCCTTCCCTTTTTTCTACGGGAAGAAGGAATTCGAGAAACTGCGGGCGGACAGCCGCCAGTACGGCCGGAATGAACGGAAAGGCGGGGCGATCCATCTCGGGGCCGGGAACGACGATGCAACCGGTCTGGTCAAGGACAACCTGCTCGGCAGTCTGCCTGCGGGGATGGTGTTCGGCCAGAATGTGGGGAATGTGCTGAGCTCCCTCACCGTCGGCTACCAAGACGAGATGGACTTCTACAATCTGCCGATCCCCTTTGTCTGTGTGGCTTCCGACCTGGTGTCGGGAACCGCCAAAGGCTGGACACGGTGGAAGCTGACCACGGCCCTTCGCTCCACGATGTCCATCCCGGGCCTGTTCGCGCCCGTCAAGGTGGGGGGCATGGTGCTGGTGGACGGCGGCATGCGGAACAACTTCCCGACCGATCTCGCCAAGATGGCGGGCGCCGATCTGGTGATCGGGGTCGATCTCTCGGAAGGGTCGCGGCAATATTCCGAGATCAACAACCTCGGCGACATCATCGTGACGGGCGTGGACATGCTCGGCCGGGCTTCCTACGAACGGAACCGGCTGATTCCGGACGTGATCATCAAGCCCGACCTGTCCGAATTCACCAT
>CABTXO010000291.1 GCA_902488725.1 uncultured Bacteroidales bacterium | reverse complement strand
TGCGACATCAAGATGCCCGGCATGGACGGGACGGAGGTGTTGGAGAAACTGGTTTCGGACGGGACATCGGCACGACCGTGTTCCCGCACGCAGAAGTGAAGATCTTCATGACAGCACGACCGGAAGTGCGGGCGCAGCGCCGTTTCGACGAACTGAAGGCGAAAGGGCAGGAACCGGTGATGGCAGATGTGCTGAAGAACCTCCAGGAGCGGGACTACATCGACTCCCACCGGGAGACCTCCCCCCTCGCCCGGGCCGCAGACGCCTTCGTGCTCGACAACTCCGAGATGACCCTCCATGAAGAGACCGTCTGGTTCCAGGGTCTCCTCCAGGGCAAGTTCGACATTCTGGAATAAGCGGCCGCACCATGTCCGTCCGCGTGGAAATAGATGCCCGTTCGGGGTTCTGCGGCGGAGTTATCCGCGCCGTGGCGAAGGCCGAGGAAATCCTCGACGCCGGGGGGGAATTGTATTCCCTGGGCGACATCGTCCACAACGAAGCGGAGCTGGCCAGGCTCCGGGCCAAGGGGCTCAAGACCCTCAGGCCGGAAGAGCTGCAGGCCTATTCCGGCAAGACGGCCCTCATCCGCGCGCACGGCGAACCCCCGGAGACCTACGCCTCGGCCGGAAAGCTCGGCATCCGCCTCGTCGACTGCACCTGCCCGGTCGTGCTGCGGCTGCAGAAAAGCATTCAGGAAGCCTGTACCCGGATGAAGGACTGCCGCGGCCAGGTGATCATCTTCGGCAAGATCGGACATCCGGAAGTGCTCGGACTGCTCGGCCAGGTCGGCGGCGATGCCGTCGTGATCGAGAACGAAGGCATGCTGAGGGAAGCCCTCGCTTCCGGCAGGATCTGCACCGACAGCCCGCTGGAAATCTTCTCCCAGACCACCAAGAGCCCCGATGAATATGTCCGCATCTGCGAAGAGCTGCGACGCTTCGCAGAAGGAGGGCTGGAAGTGCACGACACCATCTGCCGCCAGGTAGCCTCCCGCCACACGGATCTCGGGGCCTTCGCGAAACGCCACGACGTGGTGGTCTTCGTCTCCGGCTCCTCCAGTTCCAACGGGAAAGTGCTCTTCGACCTGTGCAGAAACGTGAATCCCAAGACCCATCCGATTTCCGATCCGGAGGACCTCTCCCCGGATTGGTTCCGCGACGGAGACTGTGTCGGAGTGTGCGGGGCCACCTCCACCCCCCGCTGGCTGCTGGAGAAGGTCGCTGACACGATCCGTTCCCTGCCTTTCGGCGCCGACGCCCGTTGAGCCTGCCACTCCTTCCTCCCCATTTTCACGAATAATTTTGCAGTCCGCCCGCAATTTCGTACATTTGCGCCCGAAATCATTGCATTTCAACCTTTTTCAGACAATTATCATTTACAATTCTATGGCAACAACAGCAGATTTCAAGAACGGCCTGTACATCAATTTCAATGGGAAGCCCTGCCAGGTGGTTTATTTCCAGCACGTTAAGCCGGGCAAGGGCCCCGCATTCGTGAAGACGAAGCTCCGCAACCTCGAAAACGGACGGATCTTGGAAAACACCTTCACCGCCGGCATGAAGATCGACACAATCAATGTCGAGCGCCGTCCCTACCAGTTCCTCTATGCCGATGAGGACGGCTTCAACTTCATGCACGAAGAGACCTACGAGCAAATCCACCTGCCCCACGATGTCGTGGAGAATGCCGACCTCATGAAGGAAGGCCAGCACGTGGAGATGATGTTCGTGACGGAGCCTGAGGAACGCTGTCTCACTTGCGAGCTACCGACCTACGTCGAGCTGGAGATCACCTATGCGGAACCTGCCGTCAAAGGCAACACCGCTTCCACCAGCGCCCTCAAGGAATGCACCTTGGAGACCGGCGCGAAGATCATGGTACCCCTCTTCATCAACCAGGGCGACCGGATCAACTACGACGGCTACCGGGCGATCTTCGAGTCCCGGAGCGCCGGCCGGAAGGGGGTCCTGCTGTGGATGAGCCATTCCTGCTGGCCTTCGCTGGTGTGGGACACGTATGATTACTACCTGGAGCCTTCGGCCGCCTATTTCGGCGCGAAAAAAGGCTGCGCACCCGTTCATATTCAATGGAATCCGTTGACGGACAGCGTGGAAGTCGTCAACAACTGCGCCGGAAATCTGGAAGGGCTGACCGCCTATGCTGCAGTCGTCGGCAGCGACGGCAAGATTCTGTCTGAACAGACGGCGGAACTCTCCAGCCACGAGGATTCCACCGTTCCGGTTCTCCGTCTGTCCTTCGACCAGCCGGAACTCACCGATGCCTATTTCATCAGGCTGCGGCTGTCCCGCGGAGAAAGCCTGCTGGCCGACAACTTCTACTGGCAGGGCAAGGAGGAGGGCAACTGGAAGCAGCTGCTGACCCTTCCCGAGGTCCGGCTGGATTTCGATTGCAAGCTGAAGCGGGGGGGCGGCGGCGACTGGACGGCGGATGTGCAGCTGGAAAACAGCGCCGCAACCCCGGCGCTCATGATCCGGCTGAAGGCGCAGCGCGCGCGGAGCGGGGAAAGCATCCTGCCCGTGCTGTACGAGGACAACTACTTCTCCCTGCTTCCGGGCGAGGAAAAGCAGGTCCGGATCCGCTTCAAGGATGCGGACACGGGCGGAGAGAAGCCGCGGATCCTGGTGGAGGGCTTCAACGTCAAGACGGCCCTGCGGTAACCGGGACCCCGGCAATGAAAAAAGGGCGGCCTCCGGGTCGTCCTTCTTTCGTTGTGCGCTGAAACACTTACACGCGCTGGCCGTAGGAACGGTCGGTGGTGTTGACGGTGATCCGGTCGCCCTGGTTGATGAAGAG
>CABTXO010000290.1 GCA_902488725.1 uncultured Bacteroidales bacterium | reverse complement strand
TCGGTCATGCCGTAGCCGACCGTGTACGGGAGCTTGATTTTCTGGAACCACTTCTCGATTTCGGGGTTTACGGGTGCGCCGCCCAGGATGATCTCGCTCACGTTGCCGCCGAACGCATCCAGCAGGCTGTCGTGGATTTTCTTGAATATGAGCTTGTTGATGCCGGGAATCCGGACGGCGATCTTCATAATCGGCTTGTCCAGCACCGGCTTGATCTTCGACTTGAAGATCTTCTCCATCACGAGCGGAACGGTGATGAGCTGGTAGGGCTTCACCTCCTGAAAGGCCTTCATCAGCAGCGACGGGGTCGGGGTCTTGCCGAGCCAGTAGACCGAGGTGCCGTTGCAGAGCGGGTAGATGAATTCGGTCACGAGGCCGTACATGTGGGCCATCGGGAGCATGGAGACCATCCTGTTCTTCTCGGAGGTCGGACGGTGCACCTGGCTGTACTCGATGGTCGCGCAGAAGTTCCGGTAGGTCAGCATGACCCCCTTTGGGTTGCCGGTCGAGCCGGAGGTGTAGTTGATGACGGCCAGCCGGTCGAGGTTGTCGGTGGGATAGACCACGTCCTCCGGACCGAAGCCTTCGGGGTATTTCGCCGCAAGCACCTGGTCGATGTTCTCCCAGAGCCGCACGATTTCGTCCTTCGTGCTGTACAGAATCTTCCACGTGTCCACGTCCATCACCACCTTCACTTTCGGCATGTGGGCGATGTTCAGCTTCGCCCACTTGTCGGCGCTGGTGAACAGGGCGATGCTGTCGGAGTGGTCGACCAGGTGCTCGATGCTTTCGGGCGTGAAGTCGGCGAGGATGGGCACGATGACCGCCTCGTAGGTGTTCACGGCCATGTAGGACATGCCCCAACGCGCGCCGTTGCGGGCGCAGAGGGCGATGTGGTCCCCTTTCTTCAGCCCGACCTCGTCGAAGAACAGATGAAATTTCTCGATGCGGGTCGCCATCTGCCCGTAGGTGAAGGAGTCTCCGTCGATCGTGTTGAGCGCGGAATTGCTCCAATATTTCCGGGTTGCGTTCTGCAACCGAGCCAGATAATGTTCCATAGCGGTTCTTCTATATCTATCTTTTCCAAAAGTCCAAAAATATGACAAAAAGAGCCGTTATGCAAAAGGAATTTGCATATATTTGCAGAAATCCCCTAAATGTGGTGAAAATGAAGAAAATGCCCATTGTCGCCCTGATCTACGACTTCGACGGAACGCTTTCTCCGGGCAACATGCAGGAGTTCGGCTTCATCCAGGCCATCGGCAAAACCCCCGACGAATTCTGGAAAATCAGCGACGGCATCGCCCGCGGCCAGGATGCCAGCAACGTGCTTTCCTACATGAAACTGATGCTGGACGAAGCCGCCAGGAGCGGCATCAAGCTGCGGCGCAGCGACTTCCGGGCCTTCGGCGCGCACATCCGCCTGTTCGAAGGGGTGAAAGGCTGGTTCCGGCTCGTCAATGAATATGGCACCGCGCACGGGGTGAAGATCGAGCACTACATCAACTCCTCCGGTCTGAAGGAGATCATCGAAGGCAGTCCGATCGCGGACGAATTCAAGCACATCTTCGCCTGCACCTTCCTCTACGACGACAAGGGAGAGGCTGAATGGCCGGGCATCGCAGTGGACTACACGGCAAAGACCCAGTTCATTTTCAAAATCAACAAGGGCATCTTGAGCGCCCGGGACAACAAGAAGGTCAACGAAAGCGTGTCGGAGGACAAGAAACGGATCCCCTTCCAGCAGATGATCTACTTCGGGGACGGCGAAACGGACATTCCGAGCATGAAGATCGTGAACATGTTCGGGGGCAATTCCGTGGCGGTGTACGATCCGCAGTTCCCCGAACGGAAGGCCTTCGCACAGAAGCTGTTGCGGCAAGGGCGGGCAAATTTCATCGCCCCGGCGGTCTACACCGGGGAAAGCCGCACCTTCCGGGTGGTCTGCGCGATCATCGACAAGATCAAGGCAGACTGGGAGCTGAAGCAGCTGGCGCGCTACCGCTAGACGCGGCGGTGCTTGTAGGCATCGATGGTGGTCGGCAGGATGCGCTTGTAGTTCGGGTCCGTCAGCAGCGGGCTGGTCAGGATGAAGTCCGAGCTGGTGCGGTTGGTCGCGAAAGCGATGTTGTACAGGGAAGCCAGCCGGGTCAGGGCGGAAACATCGTTCTGGTGGCCCTGCATGATCAGATTGTCACAGAAGAAGAACAGCACGTCGATGCGGCCTTCGGCGATCATGGCACCGATCTGCTGGTCGCCGCCCAAGGGGCCCGACAGCAGACAGTTGATCTTTCCTTCGAAGGGATAGGTGATGGTGCGCTTGGAGGTGGCTTCGTCCAGGGTGACGATGGAAATCTCCTCGATGAGACGGCCGGTCGTGCCGGTGGCGTAGAGGTTGTGCTTCGCGAGGGTGTCGGCGTTGTACTTGACCCACTCGATCATTTCCGCCTTTCTCCCGTCGTGGGAGACCAGGGCGATGTTCAGTACCTTTTCCATTTCTGTCTATTTGTAACGTTTGAGGATGTCTGCGTAGGCGTCGATGCGGCGGTCGCGGAGGAAGGGCCAGCCGCGGCGGACATATTCCGTCCGGTCCAGATCGATCTCGACGACTTTGATGCCTTCTTCATCAGTGCCGAACTGAGCGAGGATTTCGCCCTGCGGGCCCGTCGCGAAGGAGGTTCCCCAGAATTGCAGGCCGGGGGTGTGGCCGGAAGGGTCGGGTTCGCGGCCGGTGCGGTTGACGGTGATGACGGGAAGGCCGTTGGCCACGGAGATGCCGCGCTGGACGAGCTGCCAGGCGTTCCGCTGGGTCTCCTGTTCGTCGCGGGA
>CABTXO010000289.1 GCA_902488725.1 uncultured Bacteroidales bacterium | reverse complement strand
GGAGACCGAGAAGCCGGACACGGCCAGGATCCCGGACAGCGACCGGTAGAGCGCCATTCCGGCAATCTTGAAGGCCATGTAGTTCTCTGTCGTGAACGGCAGCGGGGCGGCCATGGCGATCCGGATGTCGGTGGGGCTGCCGTCAAAGGAATAGGTGGTCTTGCCCTGGTGCAGCTTGTAGGACAGGGACGGCCGGTTCACGGTGGAGCGGCTGACGCGGAATCCGCCCAGGTGCCGGCTCAGCGTCTTCTGCAGCGTCGCTTCCGGGAGGTCCCCCATGATCACGAACACCCCGTCGTTCATCCGCATGAACTGATTCGAGAAGTAGCCGTCGGCATGGACGAGGGTCTGCGGTGTCAGCCCGGCCGGGGACTTCCGGTCCGAATAGGCGTAGTCGGGGTACATGAGCTTGTCCAGAAAATCGGTCTGCAGGCGGGCGAGTTCCCGCTTGCGGTAAGCGTCGAAGGCGGCCGGATTGAGGGAGCGGTCGTTCGCCAGGGAGAGCAAAGCCTTGAGAACCAGGCCGAATCTGGAGGAAGGGGCCGAACCCTGGATCCGCAGGTCGGAAACCGAAACCCTGCCCTGCAGGTCGACGCCGTTCACCTTCAGCATGCGCTGGAAGTTCTTGCCGGAAAGGCCGGCCACGTCGTAGAGCGAGAGCATGTCCGAGAAGAAAGCCCCTTCTCCTGCCGACAGGTCCTTCACGGAGGCATAGCCGCCTTTCACCATCAGTCCGTAGGTGAAGCGGCCCTTGGACGGGAGCCTCTTGTAAATCACCTTCATGCCGTTGGAGAAGGTCCAAAGCTGGCCGCCGGAAACAGGTTCCGGGGCCGTGTTCTTGAGTTTGGCCTTGTTGCGGCCGCTCCAGAGGCCCAGGGTGTCCCTCTCCCCGACTTTCCAGTCGGACAAGGGTTTCTGCAGCATCGACACACCGTTCCAGGTCGACCGGAAGGCAACCGGAAAGATCCAGCCGTCGTATTCGTCCGTCCCGCCGGTCCAGGAGACAGCGAGGTTGCGGGCGCCGTCCAGCAAGGCGGCGATGTAGGCATTGAAAAGCGGAAGTTCGACGGACGCGGACATATTCCTGGCGGAAAGGAACTGCGTCTTGGTCAGGTTGGTGGCGAGATCGGCGTTGTACAGGTAGGCGGCGACGCAGCGGTCCACGAGGGCGGCATTGTCTTCGGGCCGCCGGAAAGCCGCGAGGGTGGCGGCCCGGGCGGTCGAGAATTCGGGCAGCCCCACGCCCTTCGATCCCAGTTCCGACAGGGTGGAAGCCATGGACAGCGTTGCCGGGATCAATCCTCCGCCGGCGGTCTCCGCGCGGACGCGGAAATGCTCGTCGCCGGAGGTTTCGGCACTGCCGGTGTAGTCCAGGGTCAGATCCGAAACCGCCAGGTCGCGGGACAGGAAGGACTCCTCCAGCCGGTTGCGTACAATCTGCTTCAGTTCATCCGCGAACAGCCTCGAAATGAAAGGCTGGATGGTGTTCATCTGGTCCCGCGGCGTCCGCTGTGCGCGGAAATCCAGGGCGACCGAAGAGACGGCGGGCGAGTCGAAGGCATATTCAACGGCATATTCAACCCCTTCGGAAGGTTTCCAGGCATAGCTGTCGTCCACCTTCTCGGGATTGCGGGCCGGCACCATCATGGACAGCACCTTCATGCGCTCCTGGATCATTCCGGAGTTGATGTCGCCCGCGATGACGATGGCATGCGGATAGGGCTGCGAAATGATCAGGTCGAAGAGCAGCAGCAAGGTCGTGTCCGAGGCGGCGCGGTCGAAGACGGGGACGTTGCCGAAGCGGAAAAGGGTCGACTTCCCGGTGTAGGAGATGTAGCCCTCCGGCCCGCAGCCGATCCCCTTCCGGGCGAGGAAGCTGTACGGGGCGGTCTTGTTGAAGTGCGGCAGGGCGGAAAGCTCCTTCCGGGCGGCCAGCGTGTCGCTCAAGCCTTTCCGGACCAAGGCGAAATCAGCCACGCCCTTCATCGCGGAATTGGTCACCAGATAATAGGATATGCCGTTCGGCAGGGATCCCGTAGTGATGGCATTATCCTTCGGCAGACCGGGCAGTTTCTGGGCTGGCATCATTATTGAACTAGCACAGAAAAACACAGAAAAGAACACCAAATTGAACAAGTAACGCATCACGAACCTCCTTTCAAGCAAAAATAACGAATAATGCACATTTCATGCAAATTTTTATTATTTTTGCGTTCGTTGCATTTTTTCGGATAAAGTTGAACATAAATTCATAAACGATGAAAAAGGTTATTCTCGCACTGGCGGCGTTTGTAGTGTCCGCCGGATTGGTATCAGCCCAGGACTTGGCGCAGGCGACCGAAACCTACAACAACGGAGCCACCGCCCTTCAGACCGGCAACAAGACGGGTGCCCTGGAGTATTTCCAGAAGGCGCTGCAGATGGGCCAGACCCTCGGCACCGACGGAGAAGAGCTCGTGGGCAACTGCAAGAACGCGATTCCGGGGGTCATGCTTTCCATTGCGAAGGATCTGATCCAGGAGAACAAATACACCGAAGCTTCGGCCAAATTGGACGAGGTCGGGAAGGTAGCGACTGAATATGGCAACGCCGACATCGCGAAAGAGGCGAAAGACCTCGTGCCGCAGATGTGGAAGATGAAGGGTGCCAACGACCTCAAGGCCAAAGATCTGAACGGAGCGGCGGATGCGTTCGCGAAGTCCTATGCCGCCGACACCACCGACGGAAAGACTGCGCTGACGCTCGGCCAGATCCTCGGACAGGCCGGCAAGACGGACCAGGCGATCGAGGCTTTCAAGCACGCCGCATGGAACGGCGAAGAGGCCAATGC
>CABTXO010000288.1 GCA_902488725.1 uncultured Bacteroidales bacterium | reverse complement strand
CGCAAACTGCCCACGCAGCTCATCGAAGCTTTCAAAAGCACCCTGGACGAGGTGCGCGAAGCGGACATCCTGCTGCACGTAGTGGACATCTCCCATCCGGGCTTCGAGGAGCAGATGCAGGTCGTGGAGAGTACCTTGCGGGACATCGGGGCCGCCGACAAGCCGGTGTATGTCATATTCAATAAAATCGATGCCTATGAGTATGAAGAATATGACGAATTCTCCCTGACGCCGAAAGGCAAGGAGAACCGGACCCTGGACGAGCTGAAGAACAGCTGGATCGCCCAGGAAAAGACTCCCTGCATCTTCCTTTCCGCCAAGAACCGCACCGGCCTGGAGAAACTCCGACACGACCTCTACAAGATGGTCGCCGAAATCCACGCCGGCCGCTGGCCCTTCAACAACTTCTTGTGGTAGAATGAAACAGGCCGACTGAAAACGAATTTAGCCGGTCTGTTTTCAATGATGAAGAAGAAGCTTATTCCGCAAACTTGGCCTTGAGGAATTCGCGGTTCAGGCGGGCGATGTGCGAGACGGTGATGCCTTTGGGGCACTCAAGCTCGCAGGCGCGGGTGTTCGTGCAGTTGCCGAAGCCCAGTTCGTCCATCTTCGCCACCATGTTCCTGGCCCTTCTCGCGGCCTCGGGACGTCCCTGCGGCAGCAAGGCAAGGGAAGATACCCGCGCGGCCACAAACAGCATCGCAGAGCCGTTTTTACAGGTTGCCACGCAAGCGCCGCATCCCACGCAGGCGGCCGCATCCATGCTCTCCTCCGCCTGCTCGTGCGGAATCAGAATGTTGTTCGCATCCTGGGCCGCTCCCGTGCGGACGGAAATGAATCCGCCAGCCT
This sequence comes from uncultured Bacteroidales bacterium, assembly GCA_902488725.1. Lineage (GTDB taxonomy): Bacteria > Bacteroidota > Bacteroidia > Bacteroidales > UBA932 > Cryptobacteroides. Next base: position 1,998 of record CABTXO010000288.1, on the reverse strand, counting down.
GCAGAATCTTGTCGTAGGCGCTGCGGTCCACCACCAGGTCCTTGATGATCGGGAACGCGCGGCTCCGGAACGGTTCCACCGTGATGGTTGCACCGTCCTTGAAATGCCGCATGAACAGCTGGCAGGTAGTCACGTGGTCGTCCGGACCGTGGGCACGGCCATCAATGAACAGAGAACATGCACCGCAGATGCCTTCCCGGCAATCGTGGTCGAAAGACACGGGTCCGCTGCTCTTGCACCCGCGCTCCACGGCAACCGGATCGCATCCCTCGCGGATCAGCTGTTCATTCAGGATGTCCAGCACTTCGAGGAACGAAGCGTCTTCTTCGATTCCGGTCACATGATAGGTCTCGAAATGACCCTGCTCCCTAGCATTATTCTGCCGCCATATTTTCAGATTGAAATCCATTGCCGTTAGTCTTTATAGTTTCGGGTTGCTACTTTGATAAACTGATAGTCAAGCGGTTCCTTGTGGAGTTCCGGCTCCTGCCCTTCGCCCTTGAACTCCCAGGCCGCGACATACATGAAGTTCTCGTCGTCGCGCTTGGCTTCTCCCTCCGGAGTCTGACTTTCGACGCGGAAGTGTCCGCCGCAGGATTCGTTGCGGTTCAAGGCATCCATCGCCATGAGTTCGCCGACATCGAAAAAATCCACCAGACGCAGCGCCTTCTCAAGTTCCTGGTTGAAGGTGTACTGGGTGCCGGGCACGCAGACATGCTCCCAGAAATAGGTCCGCAGTTCGCGGATCTGCTTGATGGCTTCCTTCAGGCCAGCCTCGGTGCGCGCCATGCCGACATATTCCCACATGATGTGTCCGAGTTTCTTGTGGAGGGTATCGACAGGGACAGTTCCCTTGACAGCGAAGAGCCGGTCGATGCGCGCCTGCACTTCCTTTTCAACCTTTTCGAATTCCGGCGCGTTCGTGTCGGTCTTCGGTTCGGCGAATTTATGGGAAAGGTAGTCGGGCATCGTCACAGGCAGAATGAAATAGCCGTCCGCAAGGCCCTGCATGAGGGCGGATGCGCCCAGACGGTTGCCGCCGTGGTCGGAGAAGTTGGCCTCACCGATGGCGTACAGCCCCGGAATCGTGGTCTGGAGGTCGTAGTCGACCCAGATGCCGCCCATCGTGTAGTGGATGGCGGGATAGATCATCATCGGCTCCTCCCAGGGGCTCACGTCGGTGATCTTGAAATACATGTCGAAGAGGTTGCCGTAGCGCTCCTGCACCCGCTGGTGTCCCAGCCGGTTGATGGCGTCGGAAAAATCGAGGAACACGGCCAGTCCGGTTTCGTTGACGCCGAAGCCGGCGTCGCAACGTTCCTTGGCAGCCCGGGAAGCCACGTCACGCGGCACCAGATTGCCGAAGGCGGGATAGCGACGCTCGAGATAATAGTCCCGGTCCTCTTCCGGAATCTGGGAAGCCTTGATCTCGTGCTTTCGGAGTTTCAGCACGTCTTCCATCTTCTTGGGGACCCAGATCCGTCCGTCGTTCCGAAGGGATTCGGACATGAGGGTCAACTTGCTCTGCTGCTCGCCATGGACCGGAATGCAGGTCGGGTGGATCTGCGCAAAGCAGGGATTCCCGAACCAGGCACCGCGCCGGTAGCACTGCATGGCAGCGGAACCGTTGCTGTTCATCGCATTCGTGGACAGGAAGTAGGCATTGCCGTAGCCGCCCGTCGCGATCACGACCGCATGGGCACCGAAGCGCTCAAGTTTGCCGGTCACGAGGTTCCGGGTGATGATGCCCTTCGCCTGTCCGTCGATCAGAACCAGATCCAGCATTTCATGACGCGGATAACTCGTCACGGTACCCGCCGCCACCTGGCGGTTGAGGGCCGCATACGCCCCGAGCAGCAGCTGCTGTCCGGTTTGTCCGCGGGCATAGAAGGTGCGGCTCACCTGCACGCCTCCGAAGGAGCGGTTGGCGAGATAGCCGCCATATTCACGGGCGAAAGGAACGCCCTGCGCGACGCACTGGTCGATGATGGCCGCGCT
>CABTXO010000287.1 GCA_902488725.1 uncultured Bacteroidales bacterium | reverse complement strand
GAGGCGGACGACGTGATCGGTTCCCTCGCCAAACGCTGCGCCCGCGAAGGGCTGGACGTGTACATGGTCACCCCGGACAAGGACTACGGACAGTTGATCGAGGACCACATCTGGCAGTACAAGCCGGGCAAGGGCGGCAGCGACAACGAAGTGGTCGGCGTCCGGGAAATCTGCGAGAAATACGGCATCCAGTCCCCGCTGCAGGTCATCGACATGCTGACCGTCTGCGGCGACACGGCCGACAATGTCCCGGGCGTGAAAGGAGTCGGCGAAGTCGGGGCCGGGAAACTGATCGCCCGCTACGGCTCCGTGCAGGCGATCTACGACCACCTGGACGAACTCAGCCCGCGGCAGCAGGCGCAGTTCGCGGAAGCGAAGGACCACATCGCCCTGAGCTACGAACTCGTCACCATCAAGACCGACCTGGACGTGGACACTCGCACGGAAGAGATGAAGGTCGATCCTGCCTACGGGCCGGAGGTCGCGGACCTCTTCGAGAAATACGAATTCAACTCCCTGAAGCGCTTCATCCGCCACTCCGCCCCCGCCAAGGCCGTCCCGGAACGGGAAAGCCTCGCCATCCGCAAGGTGGAGCCCGCGGCCCTGAACCGGGCGGCAGCGGCTGCAGGCCGGTGCGGGCTGATCACGGAAGGCAGGGACGCGGGCATATTCACCGCCGTGAAGCGGATCGTCGCCGCCGTGGAAGACGGGAAGGGCTTCCTCGTCGCGGAAGGGGATGCACAGGCCTTCAAGGCCCTGCTGGAGCATCCGGACATCGCCAAATTCGGCGATGATCTGAAACGGCAGATGAACATCCTCGCCGCCAACGGAATCACCCTGCAGGGCAAGTTGCAGGACATCCCGCTGATGCACTATCTGCTCGACCCCGAGAAGAGCCACAAGATCGAAGTGCTGTCCCGGAGCCTCCTCGGCTTCCCGATCGAACCGGCGGCGGAAGCGGCCGCGACCACCGGCTCCCTGTTCGACGAAACGAAGGTGCAGGATGCGGAGACGGACCGGAGTCCGGAAGCCGCCGTCCTCCTGCAGCTCGGCGACCGGATCCGGGCGGAGATGGACAGGAACGCCCTGACGCCGCTGTACGAGCGGATGGAGGAGCCCCTGCTCCCGGTGCTCTCGAAGCTGGAGCGGAACGGCGTGAAGATGGACGTGGACTCCCTCCATGAATATGCGGCCGCGCTGCGGACGGAGATGAACGAGCGGGAGGCGAAGATCCGGACGATGACCGGAGAACCCGCGCTGAACGTGTCCTCCCCCAAGCAGGTCGGAGAGGTGCTCTTCGACAAGCTGCAGCTTGCGGACAAGCCGAAGAAGACCGGCAACGGCACCTACGCGACCGACGAGGCGACCCTGACGGATCTGGCCCGGAAGCATCCCGTCATCGACGAAATCCTGGAATTCCGGGCCGTCAAGAAGCTGCTGTCCACCTACATCGAGCCCTTTCCGGGCTACATCGACCCCGCGGACGGCAAGATCCACACGACCTTCAACCAGGCCCTCACCGCCACCGGCCGCCTGAGTTCCTCGAACCCGAACCTGCAGAACATCCCGATCCGGACGGACCGCGGTCGCGAAATCCGGAAGGCCTTCGTGCCGAGCACGCCGGAGGGACGGATCCTGTCGGCGGACTATTCCCAGATCGAACTGCGCGTGATGGCGCATTTCTGCGGAGATGCCCACCTGGCCAGCGCGTTCCGGGACGGACTGGACGTGCACACGGCGACCGCCGCCAAGATCTTCGGCATCCCGGCCGGCGCCGTGACCCCGGACCAGCGCCGCATCGCCAAGACCGCCAACTTCGGCATCATGTACGGCATCTCGGCCTTCGGCCTGGCGCAGCGGCTCCGGCTCTCCCGGAAGGAGGCGCAGCAAATCATCGACGACTATTTCGCCGGCTTCCCCTCCATTCAGTCCTTCATCGAAGACGCGAAGACCTCGGCCCGGGAAAACGGCTACGTCGAGACCCTGTTCGGACGCAGGCGCTACCTGCCGGACATCCATTCCAAGAACGCGACGCTGCGCTCCCTGGCGGAGCGGAACGCCGTGAACGCCCCGATCCAAGGGACGGCCGCCGACATCATCAAGCTCGCCATGATCGGGGTGGACCGCGAAATGACAAAGGCGGGCCTGCGGAGCAAGATGGTCCTCCAGGTCCACGACGAACTCGTGTTCGATGCGCTGCCGGAAGAAGTGGAGACGCTGCGCCGGATCGTCGTCGGACAGATGGAGCATGTCGTGACCCTGAATGTACCCCTGACGGTAGACTGCAATGACGGCAAGAACTGGCTTGAAGCCCATTGACGAACTGATCCTCCTCGCCCAGGGCGGGAACGGACTGGCCTTCACGGCCTTGTGGGACCGGCACATCGACCGGCTCCGGCGCTACATCAAGAACCAAATCAAAGGCATCGATGCCTACGTGGTGGACGACATCTGCTCCCGGGGCTTCGAGAAGGCTTTCCGGCAGATCCAGTCCTACGACCCCGCCCGCAGCCAGTTCTTCACCTGGCTCTGCACGATCGCGCGGAACACGGCCCTGGATTCCCTCGAACAGGAGCGGCGCTCGCATCCGAAGAACCAGATCGTGTACCTGGACGACAACGGCAAGGCCTCCGGGGTGGATGTCCTCGCGGACCAGACCGACGACGCCCTGAACAGCCTCATCCGCACTGAATCGGAGGAGGAGCGGGAGAAATACATCGACGGTCTCCCGGAACTCTACCGCGAGGTGGCCCGCAAGCGGCTGATGGACGGCATGAAATACAACGAGATCGCGGAATATCTCGATCTGGAACTGAACACGGTGAAGACGCGGATCCGCCGTGCGAAGCAG
>CABTXO010000286.1 GCA_902488725.1 uncultured Bacteroidales bacterium | reverse complement strand
CTTGTGTGCTCTGCGCGTTGGCCGGGAGGGCGGGTCTCTCCCGGCCGGAGCCCGGGGGGGCCGGCCCCCCCGCCGATGCGCTACCGCTGCGGGGCACGCTGCCGGCCGCCTTCGACATCCTGCTTTCCTCCACCAGCGAGGACAACCTGTTCGAGCCGGCCTACCGGGAGGAACGCAGGTTGCAGTACGTGGACAACATCAACACCTTCTATGTCGCGCTGACCCGTGCCGCGAAGGGAATGACGGTCATCGCAGCCGCCGGGAGCGGCCCCGGCAAGGATTTTTCCGGCATCCTGCGGGCCTATCTGGAGGCGCAGGGTGAGGCCCTGGGCTTCGGGAAGGAGGCGGAAAGCCCGGACGCGAAAGCGCCCGCGACCTTCCGGAAGGGAAGCCTGTACGACTTCCGCACGATGAAGCGCCCGGCGGCCGTCGCCGGCTGGCCTTCGCCGGGCTACCCTTCCGCGCCCCTCGCCGGCCGCCTGCAGTTCAGCCGCGATTCCGTGGACTTCTTCTCGGATGCGGAGGATCTGCTGAAGCCCCGGCAGAACGGCATCGTGCTGCACGGGATCCTGGCCTCCGTGCGGACGGCGTCCGATCTGGACGGGGCGGTCGAGACGGCCTTCCGGGACGGCAGCCTGGACCGTGAACAGGCCGATGCGGCCCGGGAGCTGCTCGGAAAACGCATCGCAGCCCATCCGGACTGGTTTCCGGAACCGCCGGAGATGCCGGACGCCGTCCGCACGGAGGCAGCCCTCATCGACATCGACGGGGAAACGTACCGGCCGGACCGGGTGCTGATCCGGGGGGGACGGGTGCTCGTGCTCGACTACAAGTTCGGGAGACCGAAAGCGGACCACCTGGATCAGGTAGCCCGCTATGCCGGGATCTATCGCCGGATGGGATATGCGGACGTCCGGACGGCAGTCTGGTACGTTCCGGAAGACCGGGTCGTCTAGTTTTCCCCGGCCTTTCCGAGGTCCTTGGTCAGGAACATGACCCCGCAGAGCAGCAGGAAGAGGACCAGGGTGCCGGTCAGCAGGGCGAAATTCTCCATCTGCAGCAGGACGTAGTTGAGCAGGTAGGCGAGCGCCACCGTGGCGGCGAGCACCCAGGCCAGCTTTTGCCTGAATATTCCGAAATAATAGCCCGTCAGGGCGAGCACGGTCATGCCGGCGGCGATCAGATAGGAAAGGCCGAAGGACAGGAACTCCGAGAAGGCCAGCAGCAGGGCGTAGAACAGCACCAGGGACAGACCGATGACAAGGTACTGGATCAGGTTGATCTTCTTCCTGGTGACGAGCTCCACCAGCAGGCCCGCAAGGAAGACGAGCAGGATGACCAGGATGCCGTATTTCAGGCTGCGGTTCACCTGCTGGTACTGGGTGACGGGGGGCAGCAGCTTGACCCCGAGTCTGCTGGATTCCGGTGCGCCGCGGTTGATTTCGGACACGCTCCACCGGGCCGTGAAGCCCGTGTCGGTCACGTTCCGGTCGGATGGCAGGAAGTCGCCCATGAAGGAGGGAGTTGTGCAATTCGAGGTCATTTCGACGTCCGTCACATGGCCGACCGGCTGGATGAACAGGCTTTCGGTCCCCTTGATCTGCAGCGTCATGCGGAAAGGAATCGTCTCTCCGCCCGACAGCAGGCTGTCCACCGGAATCCGTTGCGAGAGGATCTTGCCGGTGGCGAGATCGGAGTCGTACTTGAGTTCCGGCCGGGGCTGCGGGAGGGTCTTGTCGCTGGCTGCGAACCGGTAGGTCTTTCCGCCCAGTTCGATCTGCGCATCCCCTTCGATGCCCCGGAGGTCCGGCATTGCGAACTCGATTTCTGCTTTCTGCGCCTTCCGCAGGGCCTCCGTCATCAGGAAGTCCCCTTCGATCCGGACGGTGGCGTTGTAGACCTTGATGTCGTAGATGGACCGGTGCAGATCCTTCGTGTCCAGCTGCACCTTGTAGGCAAGGTGGTCGGGGTAGAGGGGTGCGGTGTTGTCGACGATTTCCGCCTTTCCGTTCTCATCCCGGACGACGGAAGATTCCGTCGTGCTGATGCGGGGGCCGCTCAGGATCTGGGAACCGGCCCAAGAGGCCGAAACCTCCTCCACGCTGGTCTGCATGGCCGTTTCACGGTCCCGGATCTGGCTTTGGATCATGGTCAGGGGGATCAGCATCAGCAGTCCGAGAAAGCCGATGCACAGAATCTTGACAAGCAAGTGATCGAATATTTTCATGATGGTTGAAGATGGTGTCATGTTTCGGAAAACCGATTTCAGCGTGCGAAACCTTCATATTCCATGCCAACCGCATTGCATATTCACGCCGGGAATGTGTTTTGCAGTCGGAAGAGTTGGTAATATTTATTATCTTTGCATCTCGACAAACATTTGAATATCATGGAAAGCAGTGCAGATACGATCAAGCTCTACTACAACACCGAAAGGGAAAAACTCCGGATGCCGGAATACGGCCGGAACATTCTGCAGATGGTGGAACAACTGAAGGAAATTCCGGACCGGGACAAACGGAGCGAGCAGGCCCGGGTGGTGGTCAAGGCCATGGAAACCCTCAATCCGCAGGTGCACACGCAGGATGACTTCGAGCACAAGCTCTGGGACCATCTGTTCATGATCGCGGGCTACGACCTGGACATCGACGCGCCGTTCCCCAAACCGCTGCCGGAGGAGCGTGACGTTCCGCCGCAGATCATTCCGCTGCAGAAGAAGCAGATCCGCGCCAACCACTACGGCCGGAACATCGAGAGCATCATCGACCTGATCGCCGCGGAGCCCGAGGGCGACGTCAAGCGGGCCATGCTCCGGTCGCTGGCCATCTACATGCGCCAGCAGTACCTCATCTGGAACAAGG
>CABTXO010000285.1 GCA_902488725.1 uncultured Bacteroidales bacterium | reverse complement strand
GACAAAATGCGGGCGAAATGCACGGCTCGAAGCAGAATGGAATGCCCTCCCCAAGGAAGAAAAGAAGCGGGGATGTGAAATGTACGATCCCGCATTCGTTGGACGTAGGACCGATGACATATTGGACGACCTGTCGGAGTAAAGCTCGGTGAGAGAAAGTACGGGCATCTTTCCAACCGCATCGACAACCTTGTCGAAACGGAAGTTGCAGCCCTTGCCCTACAGTACTTCGTTTTGATCCGGAAACCCTTCGATACGGCCGCCGAACTGCTACAAGCCCTCTATCGGATGCCCCGATCAGCCTTTCATGACACAGGACGTCAGTTTCGTCGTTCTTTCTTCCTGCGCCATTTCGTAGCGGAAACGGCTGCTTCCGAGCACGATTTGTGAATATGCCTGCGTCCGTCCGGTGCCGATCAGCTGGCCCGGGACAGCGGCGACCGGAAAAAACCGTTTCATTCCCCGGCTGGATTATTGCGGATTCTCCAGATCCTTTTTCCGCTTCAAGGCCTCGAGGTAGTAGTAGTCCGCATAGTTCAGCGGGACATCCACTTCCGAATTGTGGGGAAGGCTGCCGACCGAGTGCATCAGCAGGAAGTCCCCGTTCTCGCCGACCTTGGCACGGAAGCCGGGGCCGCCCAGGGTCGCCAGGATCTTGTCAGCCCAGGCCTTGTAGTCTCTTTTTTGGGAATATGTGGAGAGCTCGTACAGCGCCGAGGCGAGGATGGCGCCCGCGGAGGCGTCGCGGTAGGTGTTCGGAATGTCGGGGGCGTCGTAATCCCACCAGGGTACGCCGTCCTCCGGATAGCGCGGATGGTCCGCGATGAAGTCGGCGATGTGTTCCGCTTGTTCCAGGTACCGTTTGTCCTGCGTCTCGCGGAAGCACATGGTGTAGCCGTAGAGGCCCCAGGACTGGCCGCGCGCCCAGGCACTCTCGTCGGAGTAGCCCTGATGGGTGTTGCGGTGGCGAATGCTTCCGTCGGTCTTGCTGTAGTCGATGACATGCCAGGTGCTGCAGTCCGGCCTGTAGTGGTTCTGCATCGTGTGGTCTGCATGGCTGACCGCGATCTTCGCGAACGTGGAGTCTCCGGAGAGCTTCGTGGCTTCGAAGAGCAGTTCCAGGTTCATCATGTTGTCGATGATCACGGGGCACTCCCAGTCTTTCTTCGCGTTCGCGTTCCAGGACTGGATCACGCCGGCGTTCGGCACGTACCGGGTCACGAGGGACTTCGCTGCGTTGACGATGACGCCTTTGTAGGCCTCGTTGCCGGTCAGGCGCAAGCCGTTGCCGTAGCTGCAGTAGATCATGAAGCCGATGTCATGGTTGCCGGTGTAGTACTGGACCGTGTCCAGCGCTTCCGTGTATTTCACGGCGAGCGGTTCCCACTTCTTGTTTCCCGTCAGCTCGTACAGGTACCACAGGCTTCCCGGAAAGAATCCCGACGTCCATTCCCGAGGCGGAATGTATTTCATCTTCCCGTCGATGAACGATTTGGGGTTCACCATTTTTTTAGATTGCTCCACCTTGGCGGCCAGCAGGCCGTACTGTTCCGCGGCGAAGTTGACATTGTCCCGGATGAACTTCGCCGCATCGTTTTTCTTTCGGGACACCGAACAGGAGAGGGCCATGCAGGCTGTGCAGAGCGCGAGGACGAACAAAATTTTTTTCATGACGTTGGGTTTGGCAATGATGATTCGGTTATTTTCACATCTTTGAACATGAGTGCGTTGTCGCTGGTGCGCAGGGGAAGTCCGCTTCGGGTGGAGACGTTCTTCAAGATGACCTCCTCCGTACGGACGTAAGGGTACGGCTCGACATATTCACGGCTCTTCATCGCGGAATTGAAATTGCCGAACAGGGCAGGGCCGCGGTAGCTCCGGGTGCGCGGATCGACGATGAGCAGGTTTTCGAGGGTGATCCGCCGGGGCATGTAGCAGACGTAGCCGAAATCGTACTGACCATCGTTCCGCCCGCCGAGGTAGTAGACCGCATTGTCCGCCGCCTTCACTTTCAAGCCGTGTACATTGGCAAAGGCATGGGTTGCAACGATCGCCGGTAGGTCATCCGTCTTTCCGTCTCCTCTTGCGCCGAAATCCTGGTAGCTGATTCGTCCGTCCGCGACGCACCGGCGGGCGTTTTCAGGGGATATGGCCGGATTGTCCTTGCGCTCCTGACCGACAGGGGAAATCCTGCCGGCACCGGCCATCCTGAGCGGGGAAAAGGAACAGACTGCGACGAGCAGGGCCAGTGCCGTGGCGAGTTCTTTTTTCATGAACGGAAACGGGTTGATCTGCGATAACAAAAATAGACGTAACCTTCGCAGGGGTAGTGTACGCCGTCAAGGCGTTCACCCCCGCAAAGATAACGAAAATAACAGACGATTCCAACGGCGTTGCGCACAACCCGGCGCGTCCGGGTTATAGCAGATCCTCCATGGCGCGCACGAAGGGGAAATTCCCGTCTTGCCGGGCTGCGGCTTCCCAAGGTTTCGCCGTTTCGTCCGGACTCCCGGCTGGACCGTTCCCCAGTGCTTCCGTCCCGGCTTTCCCGTGCCGGTAGTAGGCCTTGCACCAGGTCAGCACGGCATCATCCGCGCCTCCTGTCGTCCATTCATCCATCAGACGGTCGGCTTCCGGCTGCCGGCCGAGCCGTCGCAGAGCCAGTGCGCGCAGGAGACGATCCGAATGTGCGGATCTGAGCGTCCGGGCCGCCACGCTTTCGAAAAAGGCTTCCGCCTGTCTGCTTCGGCCGATTTTGTCCAGGATGATGCCCTGCAGGTAATTTTCGACCTGAAAGTCTATGTCCGCGTCGTAGGGTTTTCCGACGCCCAGATTCTTCGGCCACTGCCGGGCTTTTTCCACATAATCCAGCG
>CABTXO010000284.1 GCA_902488725.1 uncultured Bacteroidales bacterium | reverse complement strand
GGGACTGGCAGGCGCGATACGGCAGCAACGACCGGACTTCCCGGACCAGGCCGGACTCCAGCATATTCAGTACGCGCCGGTCGATCCGGGCATAGAGTTCTTCCCGCGGCCGCATCAGGCCGATCTTCTCGATTTCGAAGGGACGTGCCGCCGCCCTGCCGGTCTTGAAGGAAGAGAAGGGTCTGCCGGTCACGCGGCACACCTCCAGGGCACGGATGACTCGCTGGCTGTTGGACCGGTCGATATCGGAATACGTCTGCGGATCCAGCCGGCCCAGCTCGGCTGCAAGGGAAGCGACCCCTTCCGAAGCGAGCCGCTCCCAGAGTTCCATCCGGAGCACGGGATCTCCGTCCGGCAGATCGTCCAGCCCCTGACACACCGCCTGGATGTAGAACATCGAGCCGCCGACCATGACCAGGGTCTCGTGTCCCTCGGCAAACAGGCGCTCGATCAAGGCGAGCGCCTCGGTTTCATAGTCCTTGGCTGTCCATGGCTGATCCACAGGGACTGTCTGGATGAAATAATGCTTCACGGCGGACAGCTGCGAAGCATCCGGGACCGCCGTCCCGATCGTCATTTGCCGATAGATCTGGCGGGAATCGCAGGAAATCACCGGAGAACCAAGTTCCAGGGCTTTAGCGATCCCGTAGTCGGTCTTTCCGACAGCGGTAGGCCCCAGGATGATCAGCAACCGGCGACGCATCGCCGCTAGGGGTTCAGATCTTCCGTTCCGTCAAAGACTTCCTTCCCGTCTTCGTCATCGTCCTCTTCCTCCTCTTCGTCCTTGTCCTCTTCGTCTTCGTCCAGGTCCTCGTCACTTCCGCCGACGTCGTCATCGTCGTCAGGCCCCCAGTCGGGTTTCTGCCCCGGCAGATGGCGCTGGGAATCCGGCAGATCCTCGAAGGCCACATAGCCGTTCTCAAATTCTATCGGGGCGGGCCCCTTCGTGTCCACGACCACGGGATGTCCGCCCGGCCTGTCCTCTGTCCCTTCGAAGGTCACGATCACACTCTTCTTGTCGGGAACATCGTAGTAATACAGGAAAGAAGCGATTCCGGCCTTCACCGTCTCCGCCAGGGTGATGACATCCACGGTTCCGTTACCCAGGTCAAAAAGGCCGTAACGGGCAATGGCTCCCCCGTCCGCATGAAGTCCCTTGAACAGGATCAACTGGTCCTGCGGAAATTCAAGGTCCGCGCGCATCTGCTTGTGGAACGCATACAATGTCGTGTCGCCACTCATCTCATACACCCTGTAAAAGCCTTTGAGGCCTGCGAGGGTCACTCTGTACTTGTAGACCATGATCAATCGGGTTGTCGATTACGGTAATTCCGTTTCTTTTTCAAAAGTACGAAATTTCCCGTTCCATTGCAAAATAATGTAAAAAACACTAATTTCGTAACCCGAGATGGAGACGACGCAAAACCCTGTTTCAGATTCCTACAGCAGCATTCCTGTCACGGCCTGCGGGCTGTACAAGGAAAAAGGAAGCCGTTTTCTGTCCTGGGCTTTTCCGGTCGAATCGGAAGCCGCCGTCAAAGGAATCCTGACCGGCCTCAAAAAGGAATACCACGATGCCCGGCACCACTGCTATGCGTACCGGACGGGTTTCCGCGGAGACTGCTGGCGCGCCAACGATGACGGAGAGCCCTCTTCTTCGGCCGGCAGACCGATTCTGGGGCAGATCGATTCCCGGGGGTTGAGCGACGTGCTGGTCGTGGTGGTGCGTTATTTCGGGGGCATCAAGCTTGGAATTCCGGGCCTGATCAAAGCCTACAGGACCGCTGCCGCGGAAGCGCTGGACAAGGCCGGTCGGATCGAAAAAATCGCAGGCAGATGGTTCTCCGTCCATTTCGACTACGCCGCGATGAACGCCGTCATGTCGCTGCTCAAAGACCTGGACCTGGAGCAGCGGGCGCAGGACTTCGGAGAGCGGTGCTCCCTGGAAGTGCGAGTGCGCCTCTCCGCGGAACAGGTTTTCAAAGACCGGCTTTCCCTCCTCGCGGGATGCCGCTGGAACGAACTATAATATTCATGAATATGCCAAAGAGTCTCATTTCCATCGAGGATTTCTCCAAAGAAGAAATCCTGCATATCCTGGATGTCGCCAAGGAGTTCGAGGCCTGCCGGGAACAGAGCTTCCTGGCCGGCAAGGTGATCGCCTGCCTCTTCTTCGAGCCCTCCACTCGGACACGGCTTTCCTTCGAGGCCGCCGTGAACCGCCTGGGGGCGCGGGTGATCGGATTTCCGGACAACCGCAACACCAGCCAGACCAAGGGCGAAACGCTGGAGGACACCATCCGAATCGTCTCCAACTACGTGGACATGATCGTGATGCGGCATCCCCAGGCGGGGGCCGCGGCGGTCGCGGCTTCGGTCGCCTCCGTCCCGGTTGTCAACGCCGGCGACGGCGCCAACCAGCATCCGACCCAGACCCTTCTGGACCTCTATGCGATCCAGAAGACGCAAGGGAGGCTGGACGGCCTGAACTTCGATCTGGTCGGCGACCTGAAGTACGGACGCGCCGTCCACTCGCTGGTGGACGCTTTGCGGTTCTTCCGTCCCCGTTTCACTTTCACGTCTCCGGAAGAGCTCGGCATGCCGCGCAAGTACATCGAAATGCTTGACGGCGAACACATTCCGTATGTCTTGGCGGAACGGATCGAGGAGCACGTCCACGAATGCGACATTCTGTACATGACCCGCGTCCAGCAGGAACGGTTCCCGGATCAAGAGGAATACGAAAAGGTGAAGGATGTCTACCGGCTGACGGCTGCGATGCTCGGGACTGTCAAACCGAACATGAAGATCCTGCACCCGCTGCCGCGTGTGGGCGAAATCGCGACCGACGTGGACAGCACCCCGTATGCCGGGTTCTTCCTG
>CABTXO010000283.1 GCA_902488725.1 uncultured Bacteroidales bacterium | reverse complement strand
GGCCACCGCCTGGGTGTAGGAACGTCCTTCTTCGGTCCCCAGTTTCTCCAGCCGCGCGGTCACGAGTCCTCGGAAACCGGCGGAGCCGTCATCCGTGCAGAGGAACAGGTGGTCGCAGACGGCGCCGATTTCTTCCGTGTAGATCAGCAGGTCCTTCGTCTTCGCCCCGATGATCACGTCCACCGCCACCCCACGCTCGTGCAGCCATTTGGCCTGCGGGTAGACGGGCGCGGTGCCCACACCCCCCGCAATGAATATGTACCGGGCGTCCTGCAGGTCTTCGGCGGTCTTGTGCACGAAGGCGGAGGGATTGCCCAGCGGCCCCACGACATCCTGGAAGGATTCTCCTTCGTTCAGGGCGATGATGGCCGCGGAAGAGGCCCCGATCAGCTGGGTGACGATGGAGACGGTGCCTTTCTCGGCATTGAAGTCGCTGATGGTCAGCGGAACACGCTCACCTTTTTCATCGGAACGGACGATCAGGAACTGCCCCGGCTTGGCCGCCTTCGCGATGCGCGGCGCCTCCACCTCCATCCGGCAGATGGTCGGCGTCAGCATTTCTTTCTTGACGATTTTGTACATGGTTATTATGACCCGTCTTTTCAATCTTCAAATGTACGCAATCCTTGCGGAATATCCTAATTCCAGTCGGATACCCTTTTAAACTAAAAATATTAGTTTATTCGGGAATTGTTTGTACATTTGTTCCGCTTGACACCAAACACAAACGCCCGATGACGACGAAGCGTCTTTTTTACACCCTTTTCCTCCTTGCCGCCCTGTGGCTCGGCGGCAGCCGCAGCGCCTCGGCGCAGATTTACATTTCCGAAGACATGTTCACAGGGCAGCAGTCCCGGCTCCGCATCAAACTGCTGGACTCGCTGACGCGGGAACCGATCCCGTTCGCCTCGGTCTATCTCAAGGCGAAAGGAGACACCACCATCTCCCACTTCAATCTGACCGACAAGGAAGGCGTCGGAGAAATCGAGGAGATTCCATACGGGGGCTACCAGGTCAACGCGGAGATCCTGGGGTACAAGTCCTGGCGCAAGGAAGTCTATTTCCGTTCCGGCTACGTGAACCTGGGCACAGTCCTGATGCAGGAAGACAAGGAGATGCTGGAGGCCGCGCAGGTGACGGCCGCCGGGAACGCCGTCGAAGTGAAGCAGGACACCCTGATCTACAACGCCTCGGCCTTCCATTCCTCTGACAGCGACATGCTCGGGGACCTGCTGAAGAAGATGCCCGGCATCGAAGTGGACAAATCCGGCAATGTCACCGTCAACGGCGAAAAGGTGGACAGGATCACGGTGAACGGGAAGACCTTCTTCTTCGACGACCCCGCGATGGCCGTCAAGAACCTCCCCGCGAAAGTCGTGGAGCAGGTGAAGGTCATCGACAAGAAGTCCGAGGCCGAGGAGACCACCGGCATCGTCGAGCAGGACAAGGAAAAAGTGATGGACCTCTCCCTGAAGAAGGAATACAAAAAAGGCTGGTTCGGCAATGCCAAGGCTGCCGGGGGCGCGCCGCTGATGCCGGACACGAAGAAGAACGAATTGATTGACGACCGGGACTTTCTGTACAACCTGAGCACGCTCATCGCGGGTTACAATGAAAAGGACCAGCTCACCGTCATGGCCGGATCGATGAACGTGCCCGGGCCGGACGCCAACGGAGCCGTGGTTGTCTACTCCGAAGACGGTGAGATACCCCTGCAGGGGCTCAATACCACGCACTCGTTGGGCATCAACCTGAACACGGACCGCATCAAGGGGATGGAATCCAGCGGCATGGTGATCGGAAAAGCCGACCGGATGCTGGCCCGCAACCGGACGAGCCGGACGACTTTTCAGCACGATGCGGGCGACCTGTTCAACCGGTCCGCCCAGGACGCCGTCCAGCAGACCAACGTGTTCCGGACGAATCTCGAATTCAAGAACAAGAAGCGAGACAAGTACACGTTCAACTTCGCCCCTTATTTCCGGATGGACCGCACCCGCTCGGACTCCGAGCGCAGTTCCGAAGTGTCCAACGCGGACGGGGCCTTGAACGATTCGCGCGGTTCCCGTTCCTCCGTCTCCGACATCCGGAACATCGGGGCGACTCTGAATTTCGGCATCAAGAATCTCGGCAAGAAAATGCGATCGCTGAACCTGGGTGGATCTTTCGGGCTGAACGGTTCGGAGGGCAGCAGAAGTGACCTCACGACCCTGCGCAACCGGGTTGCAGGCACCGAGGAAGTACGGAATCTCTGGTACACGACGAAGGGAGGAGGCCACAACTTCTCCGGCTCTCTTGAATACACGGAACCTCTCGCGAAAGCGTGGGCCCTGCAGTGGCGCCTGCAGGGACGCTATTCCTTCAGCAGCTCCGACAAGCCGGCCTTCGACGATGCAGCCCGTTCGACGGTCAATCCCTACTATTCTTCCGTCTCGGAGAACCGTTATCTTTCCGGCAACGCCCGGATGCTGCTGCAGTGGAGCAAGGACAAGACTTCGCTGCAGGCCGGAGCCTCCTTGGCGAACACCCGCAACGAGACCCATTCCGAGTCTTTCGGCATCAAGACGGACGTGGGGGAGGGTGAATGGCTGCTGGACTGGGCACCCTTCGTGAATTTCCGGACCGCATGGGAGGATGCCACGCTGGACCTGCGCTACGATGGTTATTCCAGCCAACCCGGCAACCAGCGGATGCTGCCGGTGCTGGACATTTCAGACCCTTCGCGGATTTCGACCGGAAACATCTACCTGAAGCCGATGTTCCGGCACTACTTCAACGGATCCTGGCGCTACAACAACAAGAAGAACTTCTCCTATCTGGACTTGTATTTCTCCGGGAGCCTGAATCAGCGGGGAATTGTCTCGGCAAGCTGGTTCGACCCCGCCGGCGT
>CABTXO010000282.1 GCA_902488725.1 uncultured Bacteroidales bacterium | reverse complement strand
TCGGAATAAGATTCGATGACTTCCTTGGCCTTTACAGACATCTTTTCCCGCAATTCTCTGTCCCTCATGACCTTTTCCATCGCCGCAGCCAGGGCAACGATGTTGCCTTCCGGGCCGATCAACATGTCGCTTTGGTTCATACGGGAGTTGATCATTGTCTCCATCCTTTCCCCGCTCGTCTGGTTGATAGTCAGATACACAAAATATTGGGGCGTGCTTGCGCTCGGTCTCCTGTGGTTTTTCGGGAAAGGCCCCGCCCCGATCTTCTTCTTTTCGCTTGGGGCATGCCTGAGTTTCCGGGGGCATGGTGCCGCAGATTCAGTCCGGCATGCCGGTCCCTACTTTCTCCTGACGTATGCCTGTTGTTTCGTCTTGGCCATGAACGCCGATAACCTTTTGAAGACGACCGTATTGCTTGGACTTCCCATGGCGGTTTGGACTGCATCGGCCTTCTTGAAGAAAGTCCGTTTCAGGCATGGGCCGGAACTCCGGGCCTGGTGCTTCTTCCTCTACCTCTACCATTATATTCCTTTGACGGGATTGAAGAAGTTTGCCTATTCTTCGCTGGGGACAAGCAGCACTGCGGTCGGTTTGCTGAAGTATTTTGCTGTCGCGCTCGGTCTGCTGTCCGTCCTGACTTTGATTTGTCATATGTTCAGGAAATGCATGCCAAAACTGTCCGGCATCATCCTTGGAGGAAAATAACCCATGCCGACACTGCTTCAGATCAATCCTGTGCTTCGGAGGACCACTTCGACCGGAAGGATCATGCAGGAGATAGGGGAGTTGGCCATTGCCAAAGGTTGGGATAGTTTTATCGCCTATGGCAAAGGCCGCGATGGAATCGCTCCCTGCCGCTCGCGGACCATACCCGTCGGGAGCAAGCTGGATGTCGCCCTGCATGCTGTCGCAACCAGGCTTTTTGATGCCCATGGGCTTGCTTCAAAGATCGCCACGAGGAGATTCATACGAAAGGTCAGGCAGATTGATCCCGATGTGATCCATATTCACAACATCCACGGCTATTTCCTCAATTACAAGATTCTGTTTGATTATCTTGCAAAAAGTGGCAAGCCGGTGATCTGGACCGTCCATGACTGTTGGCTGTTTACGGGCCATTGCTACCATTATGCTTCTGCCGGATGCTACAGATGGAAGACTCATTGCGGACATTGCCCGCAGAAAGGCGCCTTCCCGGCAAGTCTCCTGGCGGACCGGTCCGGGAGGAACTTCGACGACAAAAAAAAGGCTTTCAACAGCGTTCGGAATTTGACCATCGTACCGGTTTCCGAATGGATGAAAAATGAGATGAAGGATTCTTTCTTGAAAGACCACCGTTTCGAAGTCATCCGCAACGGAATCGATCTCTCTGTGTTCAAACCGACTGATGATTCGGCCGTTCGCCGGAAGCATGGACTTGGAAACAAGCAGGTCATCCTCGGGGTCGCAAGCATCTGGAGCCGGGAGAAAGGCATCGATGATTTCATCTCCCTCGCATCTGAATTGTCCGGCGGCCAAGTCATTGTCCTGGTTGGAAAGATGTCCTCCGAGAACATTTCAAGGCTTCCCGAAAACATTGTCCACATTGACAGGACTGACGATGTCGCTGAGTTGTCGGCCTTGTATTCATCGGCTTTGGCCCTGGTGAATCCTACCTGGCAGGACAATTATCCGACGGTCAATCTGGAGGCCATTGCATGCGGTACGCCTGTGATCACTTACCGTACCGGAGGCAGCATCGAAGCCATTGCCGAGGAAACCGGCTTTGTGGTTGACCAGGGGGATGTCAAAGCAATCTACGATCGGATCCGGCTTCTCGCGGATGCCGATGGAAATGTTTGGCGCAGGCATTGCCGTGAACATGCTCTTGCGCATTTTTCAAAGGAAGACAGGTATCAAGAATACATCACGCTCTATGAGGATCTTGCAACTCGGTAAATTCTATCCGATCCGCGGCGGGGTCGAGAAGGTGATGTGGGACATCACGAACGGCATCTCCGCCCGCGGCATCGACTGCGACATGCTCTGCGGCGAACTGGGCAAGGGGGAGATCATCACGTTGAATCCGCACGGCCGCGTCATCTGTCTGCCTGCGCTCAAGAAAGTCGCGGCGACGATGATCTGCCCGGAGATGATCCGCTGGCTGCGGCTGCACGCAAAGGACTACGACATCATCCACGTCCACCATCCGGATCCGATGGCGGCCCTCGCCCTCCGCTTGAGCGGCTACAAAGGGCGGGTCTTCGTCCACTGGCACAGCGACATCCTCAAGCAGAAACTCCTCCTGACCTTCTACCGGCCGCTCCAGAACTGGCTGCTGCGCAGAGCCGAGAAGATCATCGGGACGACGCCGGTCTATGTCCGCGAGTCGCCCCATCTGCAGAAGTTCCAGGACAAGGTGACCCATGTCCCCATCGGCGTCGTGCCGATGGTTCCGGACCCTGCCGGAGTGGAGAAAATCCGCGCCCGCTGGCCTGGAAAGAAGCTCATTTTCTCCCTCGGAAGGCTGGTCGGCTACAAGGGCTACGCGTACCTGGTCGGGGCGGCCAAGTACCTCGGAGACGACTTCCACATCGCCATCGGCGGCGGCGGCCCTCTGAAAGATGCGTTAAATGCGCAAATTATTCGTGAAAATGTCGAAAATAAAGTATCTTTGCTGGGTTTCCTGCGAGACGAAGAGGTGCGGGACTGGTTCGGAGCGTGCGATGTGTTCGTCCTCAGTTCGATCCGGAAGACCGAGGCCTTCGCCATCGTCCAGATCGAAGCGATGTCCTGCGGCAAGCCCGTGGTGGCGACGCGGATTCCCGAATCCGGCGTTTCTTGGGTGAATGCCGACGGAGAATCCGGGATCAATGTCCCTCCGGAAGACAGCAAGGCGCGGGCGGAGGCGA
>CABTXO010000281.1 GCA_902488725.1 uncultured Bacteroidales bacterium | reverse complement strand
GCCGCCGTCATCGGCGTCAGCAACGACGGTCGGGAACTCTACGTGACAGCCCCCCGGCTTCCGGGCGACACCTGCATCATCTCCGTGACCGACGGCAAAGATTCCCTTTCCTATGCCGACACCTTTGACTACACGGTTTCCACCACGGTGTCCACCGTCATGGGGAACGGGACCCGGCTGACGAAGACCGGTCCGCTTTCCGAAGCGCAGACCGCCGCGTACTATTGCGCCGTTGATGCCAACGAAAACGTTTTCGTGACCGAACGCAGTGTCAACGGCGATGGAGGTTCCTATGGAACTGCGTCCATCTATAACGGAGTAGGTCGCATCGACCTGGAGAACAACGAATTCACGTCGCTGGTCACGGGCCTCATCCCGAACGTGCTCTGTGTAGACCCGATCACCCAGATCGTGATGGTGCCGACCGAGCGCAGTGTCACGGAGTTCATTACCTTTGACCCAAAGGAGATGTGGGGACCGCGTTTCCGGAATTTCAATTGTGACTGGACGACGAGCAAGCTCGGCCGTCCCGCACATGCTTACAAGCATTCCATGGTGGTAAACCCGGCAGACGGCGCCATCTACACCCGGTTCTATTACGGGCAGGTGGTCAAGATCGATCCCGTGACCTTCGATGCCGTCGTGGTCTGCGACACGCCGCAGGGTGACTCGTTCGGGCTGACCTTCCGTCCGACGGAACCCAACCATCTCTACGTGGCCTGTTTCAACAACTTCGGAGCGGGATTCGCCGGCGCGATCGGACTGATCGACCTGAACCAGGAGGACCCGACCATGGTCCGGCTGACTTCCGGCATCAAGGGACACCGGGACGGCAAGATCTCCGAGGCCCGGTTCAACAATCCCTGCCAGATGTTCAGCGACAACGAAGGCAACATCTATGTGGCCGACATGGACAACCACTGCATCCGTCGGATTACCCCCGAGAACCAGGTCGAAACCGTGCTGGGTGTGCCCGGAACGAAAGGATGGAAGGACGGATCCAAGGATGAAGCCCTCTTCAATAATCCTCGCGGCATCGGGATCGCACCGGACGGCTCCGTCTACGTGGCGGATTTCGGCAACGGCCGGATCCGGAAGCTTTCCATCAATTAACCATCAACAGAACAGGTATGAAACATATACGACTCATCGTGGCGGCGGTCGCGTTCTATCTCTTGAGCGCGTTGCCAGCAGCGGCACAGACATACGTCATGAAGGGAACCGTGTCCGACGACAACGGACCCGTTCCGGGCGTTGTGGTGCTCATCAAAGACACCTCCGTGGGCGTGCAGACGGACAGCGAAGGTAAATTCTCCATCAAGGCCCAGCGGGGCGACAAACTGGTCTTCCAGCTGATGGGCTACAAGGATGTGGAATATCTTGTAGTGGAACAGAAACAGGATCTCGACATCCGGTTCAAGGAGGTTGCGGAGCAGCTGGACGAAGTCGTCGTCACCGCCCTCGGAACCACCCAGCGCAAGATCTCCAATCTGGCGGCCGTGACATCGGTCGAAGTGAATCAGCTCCAGCAGCCGACCACCTCGGTGGCCAACCTCCTCGGCGGCCGCGTGGCGGGTGTCATCTCGACCTTGCGGAGCGGCGAGCCGGGCAAGAACATTGCAGAATTCTGGATCCGCGGCATCGGAACCTTCGGGGCCAATGCATCCGCCCTCGTCCTGGTGGACGGGCTGGAAGGTGATATCAACTCCCTCGATCCTTCCGACATCGAAAGCTTCTCGATTCTGAAGGATGCCTCGGCCACGGCCGTGTACGGTGTGCGGGGCGCAAACGGTGTCGTGCTGGTCACGACCAAGCGCGGCCAAGCGGAGAAGCTCAGCATCACGGGCCGGGCTTCCGTCACGCTCAACCACCTGAAACGGCTTCCCAAGTTTGTGCACGCGTACGACTATGCATCCCTGGCCAACGAAGCCCGGGAAGTGCGCGGTGAAGAGCCGCTGTATACCCCCGTCGAGATGGACATCATCCGGAAGCACCTGGACCCGGATCTCTATCCGGACGTGAACTGGCAGGACGAAATCGTCAAGCGGAACTCGTTCAATCGCGCCTACTACGTGAGTGCGCAGGGGGGAGCCCGCGCGGCCCGGTACTTCCTTTCGTTGTCCGCCAATCTGGAAGATGCTGCCTACAAGGTGGACAGGTCGAGTCCGTATTCTTCCAACGTAGGCTACAACACCTACGGCTTCCGGGCGAACATCGACCTCAACCTCACGAACACCACCAAACTGTTCTTCGGCAGTTCCGGCCACCTTTCGTCCTGGATGAATCCAGGTGTCGCAAACACGGACTACATCTGGTTTGCCCAGTCCTCGATCCATCCGCTTCGGCTTCCCACCGTCTATTCCAACGGACAGCTTCCGGGCGTGGGATCCGGCGCACAGGCCTCTCCCTACGTGATGATCAACCGGATGGGCCGCCGGATGGACCAGCGCTATCAAGGCAAGGCGACCCTCGCCATCGAGCAAGACCTCAAGATCATTACGAAGGGGCTCCGTATCCGCGCGCAGGGTGCCTACGACAACACGACCTGGTTCAACGAGAACCGCCACATCCAGCCCGCGCTGTATGAAGCGGTGGGCCGGACGAATGCAGGTGAGCTCATCACGATCAGGCGCGTGAGCGACCAGGCGGCCACCTACGCCAAGGGGCAGGACCAGTGGCGCAAGTACCATTTCGAGTCGACCCTGAACTACGACCGTCTGTTCGGCAAGCTGCACCGTGTCTCCGGGCTGGTGTACTACTACATGTCGGACGAGAAGTACACTTCCCGGAGCAAAACGAACATGAGCGCGATTCCCATGCGGTACCAGGGCATTTCCAGCCGTCTGACCTACGGCTACAACGACCTGTACCTCATCGACGTGAACTTCGGTTACACGGG
>CABTXO010000280.1 GCA_902488725.1 uncultured Bacteroidales bacterium | reverse complement strand
TGTCCTGCGTCGCGAAGTGGACAAGCGGTCCGGTTGCGAGTCCAAGCCGCGCATTGCAGGTGCGGGCGGAACGGATCAGCCGCAGCAGTCCCTCCGACAATTGACCGGTGGCGCGGAGGCTGTCGAAGGGGGCGAGTTCCCGCTGCAGCAGTGCCTCCACTTTGGCTTTCAGCTCCGCAGCGATGCTGTCCCGGAAGCATTCCCGGGCGAAGCCCAGCTGGGGATGCGACGGATGGGGCAGGGCGGCAAACAGCCGCTGGGCCGCATGTCCGGGTCCGGCAACCGTGAACCGGGTTCCATCGTAGGTCAATTCGTACCGCTTGCCGGGCTCGACCGCCAGGAAAATGACGTTTTGGGGTGTGGCGGCATCCTGCAGGCAGACGATGGCCGGCACACGTGTCCGGATGCGCAGCGGATGGCCTGCGCTGACGGCGAGGGTGTCCGTTGCGGCGAAGGAAAAGGCACCGTCAATCGGATTCGTGTGCCGGACAGACAGGGTGTCGATCCCTTCCGGCAGCGCGATGTCGACGGTAGCCACTTTCGCACAAGAGACCGCCGCCAGCAGCAGGAGGAACAGTACTTTTTTCATTTTTCGGGACAAGTTCGATTCCTCCAAAGATACCGAATATTCCCGTAATTTCGTACCTTGCGACCTCGAAGCAAGCACTGGAAGCATGCACGATCGAAAATTCACGGACACGATTCTTCAGTGGTACGCGGAGAACGGACGGGACCTACCCTGGCGCAGGACCCGGGATCCGTATGCGATTTGGTTGAGTGAAATCATCCTGCAGCAGACCCGGATTGCCCAGGGGCGGGCCTATTGGGAACGTTTCATGGAGCGGTTCCCGACCGTCGAGGCGCTGGCCGCCGCTTCCGAAGACGAGGTCCTGCGGCTCTGGCAGGGGCTGGGCTACTACAGCCGCGGCCGGAACCTGCTGACCGCCGCCCGGCAGATCGCGGCGCTCGGGCGCTTCCCGGACACGCTGGCCGGACTTCGCGCCCTGAAAGGGGTCGGAGACTATACTGCCGCCGCCATCGGCTCCATCGCCTTCGGCCTTCCCGCTGCCGTCGTGGACGGCAATGTCTACCGCGTCCTGTCCCGTTATTACGGCATTGTCACCCCTGTGAATATGCCTGCGGCAAAAAAGGAATTCTCTCGGCTGGCGCAGGCGCTTCTCCCGGCCGACCAATCCGCGGACTTCAACCAGGGCATGATGGACTTCGGGGCGCTGCAGTGTACCCCTGTGAGTCCGGACTGCGAGGCGTGTCCGCTGCGAAGCGGATGCAAGGCCTGCAAGACGGGCCGGGTCGGTCTGCTGCCGGTCAAGAAGCCCGCCAATGCCGTCCGGGAGCGCCATTTCCGCTACGTCTATGTGCGTTTTCAGGGACGGACCGCCTTCCGCCGCCGCCCTTCGGGGGACATCTGGCAGGGGCTGTGGGAGCCGATCTTTTTTGAATATTCCTCAGGCAAAGAAGCCGACACTTTCCCGTGTGGACAGGGTGCGGACGGCAGGGTGACGCTGCTCCTGAAAGGCGTGCGCCATCAACTGACGCACCAGACCCTCTTCGCGGACCTTTTCCTCTGGGAACCTTCTGAAATGCCGGTACTTCCCGAAGGGTACGTATGGATTTCGGAGGCCGAATTGGACTGCATCGCCAAACCCCGGCTGGTGGAAAGGCTGCTGGAAGTATTGGAATTGTCAAAATATTGACTATATTTACGCTGATTGTAACCAACAAAACAGCAAAACAATACTACCCATCATGAAAACCTTTTCAAAGAACATCCTTTGTGCGATGCTCGCCCTTGCGGCAGCATCCGCAGTCAGCGTGCCTGCACAGGCCCAGCTGCTGAACGACATCGCCCGGCGGGCGAAGAATGCCGCCGAGACCCGGACCAAGATGGCTGCGGACCGGGCTGTCCACAAGACGATGGACAAAGCGGAAGATGCCCTCAAGAAAGGGGCGAAAGGCGCAGTACGGGGCAAGAAGAAAGGCAATCCGAACGCACCGGGAGGCAAATTCTCAACCCGGCCGGCTGCGGCGGCAGGGACTGCCTCCAGCAATGCAATCTACTATGTCAGTGAAAACGGGAGCAACAAAAACGACGGACTGAGTCCGGAGGCTCCGGTCAAAAACATCCAGAAGGCGATTGACATTGCGCCGGAAGGAGCCACCCTGTATGTGGCCGAGGGCAACTACTACGGCCTCCTCCGTTCCGGAACCATCACCATCAACAAGCCGCTCTACATCTACGGAGGCTTCAACGGAGATTTCACCAAGCGCGACATCCTCAACTGCCGCACCAGGGTTCAACCGACGCTGGAGTCCAACGGAACGGCAAAAATGGGGACGATCATGCTGGACATCAAGAACCGGAATGCGGATCTCGTGCTGGACGGTCTCATCTTCGACCGCGGCAATTCCATTTCCTACACGGCGTCCCAGCGGGAAGAGGACAAAGCGCAACCGGAGGGTGTGGAGACTCCGCGGATGAATCCGATCGGCACCAAGGGGCTGGGCGGCCCAAATTTGGAAAACCGGGAGGCCCTTTCAAAAGAGTCCTCCATCCTCTACCTGAACAATTCCTGGGTTAATCTGACGGTCCACAACTGCGCCTTCCTGAATGCGCCGGACTATGCGATCCTGGGTCTCTTCCGAGGGAACATGGTGATCGACAACAACCTTTTCGTGAACTGCCGCATGGCCGCCATTGACGCTCGGGGTTCGGATGCAAAGGAGAACCAGCCGATTGATTTCACCAACAACACGGTGCTCTTCATGTGGTCCCGCCTCAAGGACTTCGGGGACATGGGCTACGGCTTCCGCTTCCAGCCCGGCACGGACTGCACGCTGTCCAACAACATCTTCGGCTGCTCGATCTTCGCCGGCATCGACTACTGGCTGGGACATCCGGA
>CABTXO010000279.1 GCA_902488725.1 uncultured Bacteroidales bacterium | reverse complement strand
GTTCCGCGACTTGTTCATGTCGATCCCGGCCTTGACCATGTTGTTGATTCCGACGGATGCGATCGAGCCGAAGAGCAGCAGCATGATGCCGCCCAGCACCGCCTGCGGGATGGTCTGGATGGCTGCGCCCACCTTCCCGACCACCGAGATCAGGATGGCGGAGACCGCGGCGATCCGCATGCAGGCCGGATCCGTCACCTTGGTGAGGGCGACGGCCCCGGTCACTTCGGAATAGGTCGTGACGGGCGCGCCCCCCAGGAAAGCGGCCAGTGTGCAGGCCAGACCGTCGCCGAACATCGTCCGGTGCAGACCGGGATCCTTGACGAAATCCTTCCCTGCAATCTCGCCGATGGCGTAGATGTCTCCGACATGCTCGATGATCGGCGCGATCGCAACCGGCGCCATGAACACGATCGCCTGCCAGGAGAAACTCATCTTCGTGAAATGCGGCAGAGCGAACCAGGCCGCCTGGCGGACCGGGGTGAAATCCATCGACCCCCGGAAGAAGAGCACCGCGCAGACATAGCCCGCGATCGCCCCGAACACAACCGGGATGAGCTTGATCGTTCCCTTGCCCCAGATGGAGCAGACGACGGCCACGGCAAGGGAGATCAGCGCCAAGATCCAGTTGGCGCTGGCCATCTTCCCCCCGGCGCCCGCCAGGGAGAGACCGATCAGAATGATCACGGGCCCGATGACGATCGGCGGGAAGAGTTTCTTGATCAGCTTCGGCAAATTTTCCCTCGCCGGCATCGGCCTTGCGTCCATCATCGGCGTGGTCCTGAACCTCTGCATCCCGGAGAAGGCCGAGCCGTCCGACACAGCCGCACGGCAGTCATGAACATCCTGAGAGTCAAAATCGTCAACAAGAGCCGGTTCCCGGATCCTGCCTACGCCACCGAAGCGTCTGCGGGCATGGATCTGCATGCGGACATTGCGGAACCGCTGGTGCTGCAACCGCTTGAGCGGGCGCTGGTGCCCACGGGCATATTCATTGAACTTCCGGTCGGCTACGAGGCCCAGGTACGGCCCCGCAGCGGCCTGGCGACCAGGCACGGGATCACCGTGATCAATGCGCCCGGCACCGTGGATGCGGATTTCCGGGGCGAACTGCGGGTTTCGCTGGTCAATCTGTCGAACGAGGCCTTCGAGATCGCACCCGGCGAGCGGATCGCCCAGATGGTGGTCGCCAGGCACGAACGGGTTGCATGGGAGGACGTTGAAGTCCTTTCCGAAACCGTTCGGGGCACCGGCGGCTGGGGCTCCACCGGATCGAAATAGGGGCCGCAGTTCAGAGACGGAGCGGAAGTGTCCCCATGGGCGCGTTGTGTTGAATCCGGAACGGATGTACGCTATTTCCGGCGACGCCGCTTCTTCCGGTACATTCTTCCGGAATATTCCGTACTTTTACACCATGGATTTGTATGAAATGTTCAAGCAGTGCGGCTCGGTCGCGACCGACAGCCGCGCGATCCGGGGCGGGGAACTGTTCTTCGGCCTGAAGGGGGAGAATTTCGATGGTTCTGAATATGCTGCCAGGGCATTGGAAGCCGGCGCGGCCTATGCGGTGGTGTCGGCGGATTCCGCCCCGGCCCGTTCCGGGGATCCGCGTGTGGTCGCGGTGCCGGACCCGCTGAAAGCCCTGCAGGATCTGGCACGGGAGCACCGCGAGCGGACGATGGTGGACGGGAAGCGGCTGACCGTCATCGGGTTGACGGGGACGAACGGCAAGACCACCACGAAGAACCTCATCACGAAGGTGCTGTCCACCCGTTACAGGGTGACCGCGACCGAAGGCAACCTGAACAACGACATCGGCGTGCCGCTTTCCCTGCTGAAAATCAACGACAAGACCCGGATCGCCGTCATCGAGATGGGCGCGAGCCATCCCGACGACATCGGCCATCTCTGCGCCGTCTGCGAGCCGGACTTCGGCCTCATCACCAACGTCGGCAAGGCGCATCTGCTCGGCTTCGGTTCCTATGAAGGCGTGAAGCAGGCGAAGGGGCAGCTGTACGACCATATTCAGCGGCAGGGCGGCAGCATATTCCTGAATGCGGAGGATCCTGTGCTCGCGGAAATGGCGGCTGCGCGGGAGGGTCTCCGCTGCATTGAATATGGACTCGTCCGCGAAGGGGTGCAGGTGCTGCCGGCGGACGCGGAGCATCCGTTCCTGCGGATGCTGTTCCCGCCGCTGCTGGAGTCGCACCTCGTCGGTGCCTACAATGCCGCCAACGTCATGGCCGCAGTCGCGGTCGGCCGGTATTTCGGGGTCCCGCTGGAAGATGCCGTCCGGGCGGTCGGGGAATATGTGCCCGACAACAACCGCTCCCAGATGGAACGAACGGCGCGCAACATCCTCATCGAGGATGCCTACAACGCCAATCCGACCAGCATGGCCGCCGCGCTGGACAATTTCTCCTTCGTGCAGGCCGCGCACAAGGTAGCCCTGCTCGGGGACATGCGCGAACTGGGGACCGACTCGGTCCGGGAGCACATGGACATCCTGCGGAAGGCGGAAAGTCTGCCGCTGGATCTGATCTGTCTGGTGGGGGAGGAGTTCGGAAAGGCCGTCGTCAACATCGGACAGCGTCGCAATGTGCAGCTGTTCAAGACCTCCGACGCGCTCGCAGCCTGGCTGCGCGACCATCCGGTCTCGGATGCTACGGTTCTGGTGAAGGGGTCCCGGGGAATTCGGATGGAGAAGGTGCTGCCGGAACTTTGATCCATTTGCGGATGACGTCCCGGGCCAGCATGCCCGACACGAGACCGACGCAGATGCCGACGACCGTGCCGACCAGCACATCTCCGAAATAATGCTTCCCGGCGAAGATCCGGCTGGCGGCCACGAGCGAGGCCCAGGTCAGGATGCCGGCCGTGAATCCGCGGTAGCGGAGCGTCCGGTCGTTCCGGAATCCCAG
>CABTXO010000278.1 GCA_902488725.1 uncultured Bacteroidales bacterium | reverse complement strand
CTTCGCTTCCTGCAACAAGATTCCGGCCGCGAATCAGCAGGGCTCGCTGCAATGGAGTTTTGCTGCCGCGCCGACCCGGGCGCTCCTGGCGCTTCCCGACACGGACGCCTTCCTGCTCGACGTACGGGATGCACAGGGAAAAATCTTGTACCAAGGTTCTTACGGGGCCTCTCCAGAATCCCTGCTGGTGTCTCCGGGGAATTACTCCGTCCGGGTCGCCTCCCGAGACTTTACAGTTCCGGAGTTCGACGCTCCGCAGTTCGGGGATGAAGAGGTCGTGGCCGTAGCAGCCGGGGCAGCGGCCAGGGTTGTCCTGAACTGCACACAGCTCAATGCCGGCATCCGGCTGCACTTCCTGCCCGAATTTCAGAAAAAATATCCTGCAGCTTCGTTCAGCATCGCTTCCGCGGACGGAAGTCTGGCATATTCCTACCAGGAGCGGCGGACCGCCTTCTTCAAGCCGGGCTCCGTGTCGGTGTCGCTGCAGGAGAACGGCAGTTCCACGCCGTTGATGATGCGCACGCTTGCTCCCTGCGAGATTCTGTCGGTCGGAATTTCGTGCGCGGAAGGGACTCCGGCCACACCCGTGAAGGAACTGATGATCGTGGTGGACACGGCGCGGTACTGGAACAGCGAGGACTTCGTGCTCGGCGGACCGGACGCCGGTGCTCCGGGGTCGAGCCCGGAAACAGCCTTGAGCATCGCCCAGGCCAAGGGGCACATCGGCGAAAAAGACGTGTGGGTCTCGGGCTTCATCGTCGGCGGAGACTTGTCATCGACCAAGAACGGCGTTTCGTTCAGCGTGCCTTTCACCTCGCGGACCAACATGGCCATCGCGGCACGCTCCTCGGCTGCCGAGAAGGCTTCGTGCCTCTCCGTGCAGCTGGCGAAGGGCAAGTTCCGGGATGAACTGAACCTGGTGGACCATCCGGAAATGCTGGGTCGCAAGATCTGCCTCAAGGGCAAGATCGTCGGTTCATATTATGGGATACCGGGTATCCAGGATCTCTCGGAATATTCATTCAAATAAATCAAAAAGAAACGTATGAAGAAGTTATTGCTTATCTCCGCAGTGCTGTCCGGGCTGGCCGCCTTCCCGGTGGCGGGGCCGGCTCAGGTGAAAGTCCGTGAAAGGGCCTTTGAATTTGGCCTGGGCGGTGCCCTGATGAACTACACACGTACCTATGTCAGCGACTTCCATCCGCAGTCGGACGGCAGCTACCTGTTCGACTTGAAAAACAAGCTGGTGTACGGCGGAGCCGATCTTTCCCTGGCGTACGGCGCGCTGGACTGGATGTATTTTGATGTGCGCGGGACGGTCGGCATGGCCCGCTATGCGGAAAAGGGACAGGACAAGCAGGGATTTTCGCTGCTGGCCGGTCCGGGCATCCAGCTCCGCCCGTTCACCCGGAGCGAATGGATCCAGCCTTTCATTCGGCTGGGAATCAACTACTTCACGAAAAATTTCACCACGACCTATTTCGGCACCTTCGCGCACGATCCCACCGGAAAGGCAACCTGGCAGGCTGAGGACGCCTGGAACAAGGGCCGGACCGAGGATCTGAACCAGGCGATGCCGGTTTCCTTCGGTGCGGGAGTGGTCGGCTGGATGGGCAACCGGGTGGGGCTCCGTCTCCAGGCGGAGTATTTCATGCCCTTCACCAAAGATGGACTCCGGTTCGCGCAGGGGACGGCTGGACTGGTCTTCCGCTTCGGTGGCAACGACAAGTACAAAACCTTGGCGGACCAGTATGTGCCGGAGCACCTGTCCGACTATGAGGGCCTCTTCGCGGACCGTCTTCCGGAACGCGTGCAGTTCGTGGAAAAGCGTGTGGAGGTCCCGGTGGAGAAAACCGTGGAAAAGATTGTGGAAAAGATCGTGGAGAAGGAAGTGAAGGTGGAGGTCCCGTCCGGACGGACACTGGCGGAGATGATGGACAATGTCGACTTCGACTTCAACAAGTCCACCTTGACACCGGCATCGCAGGAAATTCTGAATGAAGTTGCGAATATTCTGAAACAGTTCCCGGACACCCATTTCCTCGTCGCCGGGTACACGGATGCCCGCGGTGGCGAGGACTACAACCTGAAACTGTCGCAGCACCGTGCGAAGGCCGTGTACCAGGCCCTCGTCGAACGGGGCGTGCAACCGTCGATGCTGCTGTACCGGGGATTCGGGAAACGTATGGCCATGGCCCCTGCAAGTGCGTCCGACGAGGTGCGTCGCGGTGACCGGAAGGTGGTGATGGAGCGGATCACCTCGCAGGAACTCTGGCAGTACCTTCATGAAATGGAACGATAGTATATTCTTAATAATAAACTTGTTATGAAAAATATTCAAAGACTTGCGCTCGTATTTTCAATTGCTTCCGCGCTGTTCTCCTGCACGAACCTGGAAGTGCGGATGCCGAAGGGCCCGCAGGGGGAGCAGGGAACCCCCGGACGTGACGGCCTGTCCGCCTACGAGGTCTGGGTCAAGGCCGTACACGACGGCATCATCACGTATCCCGGCACCACCGAGATCAACGACTTCTTCATCTACCTGAAGGGCAAGGACGGCAAGGACGGCCTCACGCCGCAGGTCGCCGACGGCAAGGACGGCATCCCGCAGTGGATCTTCGTCAAGGGCCAGAACGACACCGTGTGGACCGGCGTGCCCGCAGCGGGCAGGGACGGGAAGGACGGGAAGGACGGGAAGAACGGTCTTTCGGCATACGAGATCTGGAAGATCAGCGTGGCCGAAGGAATCCAGGACCCGAAGAACCCCGGACAGACCTGGCCGAAGGACAGGACCTCGACCGCCGACTTCTACAAGTTCCTGACAGGCAACGACGGCGACGACGGGCTCACCCCGTACGTCGGAACCAACGGGAACTGGTTCATCGGGAAGACCGACACGGGCGTCCCCGCGACGGGACCGCAGGGCGAGAAGGGGGCG
>CABTXO010000277.1 GCA_902488725.1 uncultured Bacteroidales bacterium | reverse complement strand
GCCGTCGCCGATCATCAGGATCACATTGTCGATCCTGCGGCTGGAACCGTCGCGCTTGAAAGATGGGGTGTAGGCGTCGTGCCGCTGCAATTCGGAGACCGTGCCGACCACCAGCCGCTGAGCACAGGCAAGCAGCGAAAATGAGAACAGCGCAGCGATGAGAAGAAGTTTCATTTTCATACTTTTTCCGTTCGTTTCATCCCGGCCCTCGCGACCGGATCTGCAAAGATACGAAAGGAAAACGAAACCTTACATATCTTCCAGGCTCAACCCCCGGCACGAGACCCGGAAATCTGAATATTGTTTCGTGGTGGCCAGGAACACTTCCGCCTTCCGCTGCAGGAGATTCAGGTCCACATCGGATGCCTGCCGCTTCACTTCAAAGAAATCAACGGTCTTCCCGAGTTCATCGGCGGCGATGATGTCGATCTCGTTCTCCCCCTTCCTGTCGTGCCAGTAGCCGAGCCGGGTATAGCGTCCGGACTCCACCAGTTTCAGGCGGAAATAGTCCTCCAGCACTGTGCCGCTGTAGGTTTCGTAGTCGCGCCGGATGATCTGCTGCAATTTTTCGTACGCTGCAATCTCCAGCATGTAATTGTACTTGAACATGAATCTGAACCAGAAACGCAGGAAGCAGTCCCGGATGGCATAGCGTACTCTTTTGTTAGCAGACCGTTCAAACAGGGGCTGACGCTTCCCCAGGATGCCATATTCGTCCAGCAGCCGCGACAAATACCCCCCGATTTCCAGCTTGAGGATGCCCTCGATGTCCCCGCGGGTGTTGTGCCCGCGTGCAATCAACGAAAGGATGGAAAAGTACGTGCCGTAATCTTTTCCAAACTCTTCGATGAGCATATTCTTCCCTTCTTCCAGAAAAAAGGAATCCCGCGAGACAATGCGGTTCAGCATTTTCTGACGCGTCAGCGCGTCCCCGTCCACGAACATTTCCACGTATTTGGGGACCCCTCCGGTGAACAGGTAGAGCGCCAGCAGGTCATCCCGGGTGCTGGCCGGGGCATATTCCTGCATGATTCCCTTCAGGACCGACGGAGCGAGTGGATGAATCCGGAGCGTCCGGGTCTGGCGTGCGTACAGCGGCTCCTTCCGATCCACGAAAATCCGGCTCATCAGCGAATGGACCGACCCGCAGACCAGCAGGTTGATCTTCGACTCGCCCTTGTTCAAGTCCCAGATGCACTGGATTTCCGAGAATATGCCCTTGTTCACGCGGGAAAATTCCTGAAATTCATCGATGACCAGGATCAGCGGCTCTTTCTTCGCATATTGCATCAGGAAACTGAAAATTTCGGCGAAGCGTTCCGGCTTGCCCAATGTCTGCTCCCCCAGTTTCGCGCGAATCTCGTCGACGAAGTCCTCGCACAGTTCCCGCTCAGCCTTCCTTGCCACGAAGAAATAGAGCACCCGTTCGGCATTGTACGCATGCAGCAGAAGCGCGGTCTTTCCGATACGCCTCCGCCCGGTTACCACGGTGAAGCACGCATGCGACTTCGATTGCGCTAGAATGGATTTCAATTCCGCCAATTCCTCATTACGATCCGTAAATTCCATACTTCTATTGCGTTTATTTAAACATTTACCGAAACAGTCATTTCCGAACTGTACATTTCGATACTGTAAAGATAGAAAGTTTTCGGGAAATTCCAAGAAGTACGACTCAGTCGACTTCCCAGAGCTTCAGCAGGAAAAATTTCACCTTCTTATCAGGAATACATCCCGACCTCTTGCTTCAATACATCTCTTTCCGGCAGAGGTCGACAATGAGACGGACATACTGTGCGACGACGGCGGCGGCATAGGCGCGGCCTTTCTCGGGGGTGGATTTGCCGGGGTCGCCGATGCCGGTGTCGGCCGAGACCTTGGACCAGTCGCGCGGCAGCCAGGCGACTTTTTCGTTCAGTCCCTGGATCGCAAAAGGTCTGGTCGCCCCGATACCTGCATATTCCATCTTCACCAGTTCGGGATAGTAGTGCATCATCACCGAAGTTTCATGCTCGCCCGCATGGTCGTCAACAGATGCCTCGAAATAATCTTTGTGCGGGATGAAGGCGAACCAATTGCTGCTGAGGATCTGGAAGCCCGGCTTCTCGAAGGCGAGGTCGCGGATGAATCCCTTGAAGGAATTGCCGCCGTGGCCGTTGATGATGAGCAGCCGATGGATGCCCTGGTGCTCGAGCGAGCAGACGATGTCCCGGAGAATGGCGGCCTGAGTGCTCTGCGAGGTGTGGATACAGAAGGGCAGCGTGTGCTGGCCGGGGTTCTGGGAGCCGAAAGGAACGCCGGGAAGCACCATCAGCTTGATGCCTTCCGCCGCGGCTTTCCCGGCCACTTCGAACGCGATGGCCTGAGCGGCCAGCATGTCAGTACAATACGGCAGATGCCCGTTATGTGGTTCAGTCGAGCCCCATGGTAGAATTGCGATGTCATAGTGTGCCTTCTGCTGCACTTCGCCCCATTTGGCAGTGGTGATGTCGAATGATGAATATTGCATGATGCGCGTCGTTTTATTTTTCACAAATGTACGGAAATATTTGACCACTTCCCCCGTGCGCGACCCGGGACGGGCAGGAGGCGCGGAAACGCCCCGTGGAATTCGAAAAACGGCTCGCCAACTTCCTCAAGAAAACCCGTGCCGGGAAAAAGATCCTCGGCTACGGCGGCTCGGGGAAATACTATTGAATGCAGTCTGAGCCCCGCGCCGGAGGAATGCAGAATCTGCACTCCTTCAATCACAATCCATTGATTTTCAGCGAATGACTGCGCAAGGTGTGACGGAATCTTCACACCTTGACATGTCCACCCTGCCCGGACACGCCTCCAGTGCGTTTCCCCCTCTCACGGTGTGAATATTCAGACACTCCTTCTTGTATAAACCATTGATAATCAGCAAACACACACGCAAGGTGTGTAGATTCTGCGCTCCTTCAAGAGGTGCGGAGGGGGTTGCCGCGCGGAGGCGCG
>CABTXO010000276.1 GCA_902488725.1 uncultured Bacteroidales bacterium | reverse complement strand
GGGGGGGCCGGGGGGGGGGAGGAGGCGGCAACCCGGAAGGGGGTCGGGGGCGTCGAGGCGCCCATTCTGGACGGGGGGGGTCCGCCCGGCATGGTGGTCGGGACGGAGCATCTGAACGATGTGACGCCGAACAACCGCCCGGTGGTCTCCACAATCGGTTTCTATAAAAAAAGTAAATGAAGATGATTTTCAGCATCTTGACAAGTTTGGCGGTTTCCCTCATGGTGTCCTGTCGTCAAGACGGCCCGAAACCGGTTCCGCACTGGGTCGATCCCGTGGACACGATCCGGCTGTCGTCACAGCTTTATGAGCCGGAGAAGGCCAGAACCGGGATCGCATTCCCGTCCGACATGGTCCTCGTGTACGGTGGCGGGCATCACCGCACGCCGTTTGCCTGGGACCGTGAACGCATTGCAACGTATGTGACGTACACGGACAAGACCGGCAGTGCGCACTGGCTCTTCGACGGATTTCTGTTGCTGGAGTTCATGGATCCCGCCGTGAACGGCGGGCCGGGGAAGACGCTCGTCACAGGCTACAAGTACAACGGTGCTTACATGCCTTCTGCGAACAAGGAGGACTGGCAGCACCTTGTCGACTACTATTTTTCACCGGGTTCCGGTGTGGATGCCATTGATGCCGCAGTCGCCGGGGCGGAGGTGAAATCGGGAGCGCCGAAAGAGAGGCGGAAGATCGTCATCGGGATCCCCGAACCCATCGTGGATCTTTATTCAGCTACACATTCCGGCGGAAAGACCTATTGGGGGAGCCTGGATGGCCGAAAATTGGATTTCAGCAGCGACAGGGACCGGATCTTGGCGTGCAAATGGTACATCGACGAGGTGCGCCGCCAGTTCTATTCCAAAAAATATCGCAACGTGGAACTTGCCGGCTTCTACTGGGTCGCTGAAACATCCGCTCACACCGAAAGCATCCTGGGCGCACTCGGGAAATACCTCAATCAGCTGAAATACAGCTTCAACTGGATTCCCTATTTCAAGGCGACCGGATATTCCAGATGGAAGGAGTTCGGTTTCAACATCGCTTATCTGCAGCCGAACTACTTCTTCAACGCATCCGTTCCGAAGTCCCGTCTGGAAGAGGCCTGCGACTTGGCCATGCAGTTCGGGATGGACATGGAACTCGAGTTCGACGACAATGCGATGACCCGCCATGGTCGCGCGTACAAGCTGCGCGACTACATGGAAGTCTTCAAAGCCAAAGGAGTCTGGGCATCCAGCCGGCTGGCCTATTACCAGGGCGGCTGGACCTTGTTCAACCTGCAGCACTCCGCAGACGAACAAGACCAGGCGCTCTACCACGCATTCTGCAACTTCGTCACAGCGCGTCCGTTACGGCATTGAAATAGGCAATGCACTGCTGGATGTCCGGGACGGAATTGTCCCAGTTGTATTCATATTCAATGGCGAAATAGCCCTTGAAAGACTGTTGCTTCAGGATTTCGAGCATCCCCTTCACATCCAGGATGCCGGTTCCCCAGATCACGTCGTGCGGTCCGTCCGCATCCGCATCCGGAGCGGCGATGTCCTTGAAGTGCAGGCTGATGATCCGGCCGTCGAGTTTCCGCAGACATTCGTGCTGGTCCAGGCCGCAGCGTCTCCAGTGCCCCACATCGGAGCAGGAGCCGCAGTCGGGGTCCCGGTCTTTCAGGGCGATGAGCAGGCTGTCGGGCGTCCACCAGGTTGACGGCTTCGGATGTTTGTGGACCGCGACTTTGATCCCGGTCGCGCATGAGAGGCTGTCGACCAGATCCCACGCGTCCCAGGCGGGCTCGCAGCTGACATATTCAAGGCCCATGTCCTGCGCGAAGGCAAATTCATCCTTCCACTCCGCCAGGTTGCTCGCCACGAACACGCCGCTGCCGACAATCTTGACCCCGACCGAATCGGCCAGCCCGAGGATCTCTTTCCGGGTCCGGGCATCCATTCCGATACCGAAGACTTGGTCGCCCCATCTTGCGCCCAGCCTGTGTCCGGGATAGGCTTCGATGTACTTGACGCCACATTCGGCGGTCTTGGCCAATGCCTCCTCGAAAGTGAACTTGTGGAATGTGTAGGACTGCATTGCCAGATGCCATCCCAGCTGTTCGGCTTTGGTTTGTTTCGGCCCGCAGGCCATCGCGGCCAATCCCGTGGACAGGATGGCCGCGAAAAGCGTTAATTTGTTCATATTCAGCGGAATGTTTACTCTGCAGGCATCTCCGGGAGCGTGAAGCCGTTGTGGTAGGTGTGCTTCACCCATTCCTCGGCCATCTGCTTGGCGTTGAATGTCGCGAAGCGGCGGTCGAAACGCGGATCTCCGTCGATCACCTTGAAGTCGTCGTAGTTCACGATCTTGATCTGGTCGGTGTCGGAAATGTTCGTGAAACGCATGCTCTCGCCATCCCATTTCAGTTCGCGGTGCAGTCCGGTGGGACCGGAAAGCCGCACGGCCAGCACGCCCAGGTCCACCATTTCGGTGAAGGGACCGGAGAACCGGAAGTTTGAAGATGCCTCCACACGGCTTTCGGGATCCTCCTTGCAGGCGCGGATCCAATCCTGCTCATGGGCGTTCGTGTCCCACACGTTCCCCGTGAACCCGGGCACCCTGCGCAGCACGGGCTCGGGCTGCTTGAAATAGGCCATCGCGGATCTGGGCAGAAGCGTCGGTTTCATGCCGTAGCATCCCGTCATGATCTTGCCCTTGGTGCCGATGAAGAGAATGCCTCCGTTGCTGTCTCCCAGCATCTCGCCGTCCGGCAGCTCTTCCGGACGCGGCGGCAGCAGACCGCCGTCGTACCACACGACCTTCAGTTCCGGCATCTTGACATTGCCCTTCGGAGCCCTTGCCGGGAACTTGTAGGTGATCACCTCCGCGTGGGGGGCGGAGTAGAGGTTGCTCAACGTAGAACTTGCGGAAACGCTGACCGGATAGCCCGGATCGAGGGCCCAGATCATCGGATCCATGATGTGGCAGGCCATGTCGCCCAGCGCGCCGGGCCCGGAATCGTAAAAAGATCGGAAGAGCACACGTCTG
>CABTXO010000275.1 GCA_902488725.1 uncultured Bacteroidales bacterium | reverse complement strand
GGGCGGATTGGGGAAACCGAGCTTGCGCATGGCATCGGCCATCTTGCGGCCGACGGAATAGACGGTGATCGCCGTGTCCGGAAGGCCGCCGGAACGATATTCCTGCAGCACGGCGGAAACTTCGCGGATGACGGTGGTGTTGAAGCCGCCGCAGAGGGAGGCGTTGGAGGAAAAGGCGACGATGGCGACACGGCGGATTTCCCGCGGCGTGATAAGGTCATCGGCGGGGACGTGCATTTCAGGGGCCGGCGCGGGGCCGGCAGCAGCGGAGTCCGGGGACTCCATCAGCTTCACCAGCATTCCGTTCAGGCGGTGGGCATACGGGAGCATGTTCCCGATGGCGAGCTGGGCCTTGTGGAGTTTGGCGGAGGCGACCAGCTTCATGGCGGAAGTGATCTTCAATGTGCTCCGGACCGAACTGATGTGTCCTTTTATTTCCTTCAGCGAGGGCATTGTCCGGGTTTGTTTTCAGGAATATCAGATCCCGCCGCTCGCTGTCGTTCGTTCGGGGCGGCAGCGGAGGGGCCGTCCGGGGCGGCAGCGGAGGGGCTGTTCGGGGCGGAGCGGAGAGAAAGGAGGACGGCGTCGGCCTCCTTCTCGATCGTCCGCATGATGGCATCGTCGATCTTGCCTGCAGCCAGCGGCTCCAGCACATCGGCGGCATGTCCCGCCCGCATCCGGTCCAGGAACGCCTCTTGGAAATCGGCCACCTGTTCCAGCCGGATCGACCGCATCAGCCCGTGCGTACCGCAGTACAGCACCGCCACCTGCTCCCCGACCGGCATCGGAGCATATTGCTTCTGAATCAGCAGCTGGTTGTTCTTGCGGCCCTTGTCCAGCGCCATCGCCGTCACCTTGTCCATGTCGGAGGAGAATTTCGAGAAGGTCTCCAGTTCGCTGTACTGCGCCTGGTCGATTTTCAGGGTGCCGGCCACCGTCTTCATGGACTTGACCTGCGCCGATCCTCCCACGCGCGACACCGAGATGCCCACGTTGATCGCCGGCCGGAAGCCCTGGTTGAACAGTCCGGACTCCAGATAGATCTGCCCGTCCGTGATGGAAATGACATTCGTCGGAATATAGGCGGAGACGTCCCCGGCCTGGGTTTCGATGATCGGCAGGGCCGTCAGCGAACCGCCCGCCTTCACCCTGCCCCGCAGGGAGTCCGGCAGATCGTTCATCTGCTCGGCCACCTCCTGCTGGTCGATGATCTTCGCCGCCCGCTCCAGCAGGCGGGAATGAAGGTAGAACACGTCTCCCGGATACGCCTCGCGCCCGGAAGGCCGCCGCAGGATCAGGGAGACTTCCCGGTAGGCCACCGCCTGCTTCGACAGATCGTCGTAGACCACCAGCGCAGGACGGCCGGTATCGCGGAAATATTCCCCGATCGCCGCACCCGCGAAGGGGGCGAAATATTGCAGGGCGGCAGGATCGGCCGCGGTCGCAGCCACGACGATCGTGTAGTCCATCGCCCCTTGCGAACGCAGGGTTTCCACGATGTTCGCAACGGTGGAACCCTTCTGCCCGATGGCCACATAGATGCAGTACACGGGCTTCCCGGCCCGGTAGCATTCGCGCTGGTTGAGGATCGTGTCGATCGCGATGGCCGTTTTGCCGGTCTGCCGGTCGCCCACGATGAGCTCCCGCTGCCCCCGTCCGATGGGGATCATCGCATCGATGGCCTTCAGCCCCGTCTGGAGCGGTTCATTCACAGGCTGCCGGAAGATGACCCCGGGGGCCTTCCGTTCCAGCGGCATCTCTACCAGTTCTCCTTCGATCGGACCGCGGCCGTCCAGCGGTTCGCCCAGCGGGTCCACCACCCGGCCGAGCATGGACTCGCCCGCCGGGATGGAAGCGATCCGCCCAGTCCGGCGGACCGTCATGCCCTCCTTCACTTCGGCAGTGGGCCCCAACAGCACGGCTCCTACATTGTCCTGTTCCAGGTTCATGACCACGCCCATCACGCCGCTCTCGAATTCCAGCAGTTCTCCCGCCTCGGCGTTCGTGAGGCCGTACATGCGGGCGACGCCGTCGCTGACCTGAAGGACTTTGCCGATCTCCTCGAAATGGAGCGAGGTGTCGATGTCCCGCAACTGCTGCAGGAGCACATCTGAAATCTCGCTGGGTCGTATTGTATTGTTCTGCGCCATATTCGATGACTATTTTACACAATTCTTCTGTTGCGTTCGATGAACTGCTTCCGGATGAAATCCAGTTCATGACGGACGCTGGCATCCAGCAGCAGATCCCCGATCTCGAACACAAAGCCGCCGACGAGGCCGGGATCCACCTCCGTCTCCAGCAGCAGTTTGCAGCCCGTCCGGTCCTCCACCAGCCGCCGCAGCTGCACTTCCAGCCCGGGGGCAGGCTTCACCACACGCAGCAAGCCCCTCCTGAGCCTCCTCGCCCGGTACCAGGCCTCCTCAAAACTGCGAAAGATGAGCCGCGCCTCCGCCATCCGGTCGTTCCGCATCAGCAGCGACAGGAAACTGCGCAGTTCCGGGGCCATCGGCTCCGGCGGCAAGCCGTCCGCCGACGGGGCGAGCGCCGCCTCGAAGAGCTGCATTTTTTGGGAATATGTCACCGCTCCGCCGTCCTCGACCCGGTGCCGGAAGACCGGAAGCGCATTCAGCGCCCGTCCCAGCACCTGCACCTGCCGCAGCACAACCGCCCCGTTCCCGGTCTCTTCGACCCGTTTCAGCAGTGCCCGGGCATAGCGTGAAGCAATGATTCCCGTGTTCATGTTCCTAATTCTTCAACAGACCGTCCTTCCCGTCGGACGTCAGCTCGTCGGCCAACCTCCCGATCAGTTCCAGCTGCCCTTCCTCCCGGGAAAGATCTTTGCGCAGAACCTTTTCCGCAACACTCATGGACAGGAGGGCGACTTGCTTGCGGATGTCCCGCATCGCACTTTCCTTCTCGGCCTCCAGTTCCACCTTGGTCTGCGCCATGATCCGCGCCGCCTCGTCCCGGG
Organism: uncultured Bacteroidales bacterium; assembly: GCA_902488725.1. GTDB lineage: Bacteria > Bacteroidota > Bacteroidia > Bacteroidales > UBA932 > Cryptobacteroides. The sequence goes on along the minus strand of CABTXO010000275.1, from coordinate 65 downwards.
CCTGTTCCTGCGCCTGCGCGATGATCTCGTCCCGCGATGCAGCCGCCTCCTTCAGGATCCGCGGC
>CABTXO010000274.1 GCA_902488725.1 uncultured Bacteroidales bacterium | reverse complement strand
TTCCTTGGTCACCACGTTGATGGCCACGCCGAGCACGGCGCAGTTCGTCGTGATGAGGGGCAGGTAGATGCCCAGCGCCTGGTACAGGGACGGGCTGATCTTCTTCAGCACGATCTCCACCACCTGCACCAGCGCGGCGATCACGAGGATGAAGGCGATGGTCTGGAGAAACTCCAGGTGGAAGGTGATGAGCAGATACTTGTTGATGAGCCAGGTCACCAGGGTGGCGAGGGTGATCACGAAGGTCACGGCTCCCGACATGCCCGTGGCCGTCGACAGCTTGTTGGAAACGCCGATGAACGGACAGGTGCCCAGGAACTGGGCGAGCATGATGTTGTTGACGAATATCGCCGAAATGATGATGAGAAAATATTCCATAAGGCGCTATTTCTTCAAAAATTTGTTGAACAGGACCATCAGGTAGCCCAGGCACAGGAAGGCGCCCGGAGCCATCACGAAAGCCAGCATTCCGTCGCCGGGAAGGAACTTCCAGCCGAAGGCGGAACCGCTGCCCAGCATCTCCCGGACCAGACCGAGCACCGTCAGCGAAAAAGTGAAGCCCAGGCCGATGCCCAGCCCGTCGAGCGCGGAATCCAGGACCCCGTTCTTGTTGGCGAAGGCCTCGGCGCGGCCGAGGACGATGCAGTTCACGACGATGAGCGGGATGAAGAGGCCCAGGGTCTTGTACATCGCAGGCGTCCAGGCCTGCATCACGAACTGCAGCACGGTGACGAAGGTCGCGATCACGACGATGTACACGGGAATGTGCACCTTGTCCGGCACGCGGGGCGCGATCACGGAGATGGCCATGTTCGACAGCACCAGCACGAACAGCGTGGCCAGTCCCATGCTCATGCCGTTGACGGCGGAAGTCGTGGTGGCCAGCGTCGGGCAGAGACCCAGCAGGAGCACGAAAGTCGGATTCTCCTTGACGAATCCTTTGGTGAATAACTGCAACTTGTTCATATCCTATTCTCCTTTGATCTGCCGGAACGCCTCGACCGCATTCCGGATGGCCGATGAATATGCCCGCGAAGTGATGGTGGAGGCCGTGATGGCATCCACGTCGCCGCCGTCCTTCTTGACCGTCAGCATCTTCACGGACGGGTCGAAGCCCTTGAACTGGGCCATGAAGTGCTCGTCCGTGGTGCACTTGGCACCCAGGCCGGGCGTTTCGGAATGCGCAAGGACGGACGTATTGTAGACCTTGCCGTCGGCCGTGATGCCGACCATCAGGACCAGCGGTCCGCCGAAGCCGACCGTGGAAGACTTGATGGCATAGGCCACAGGGGCCCCCGAGGAAGTACTGACGTAATATTCAGAGGGTTGTCCTCCGACTTCGAGCGGCTTCGCTTCCGAAAGTTCTCCGCCTTCCGGCAGGACCGCTCCGATGGATTCCTTGAGGATGTTCGCATTGGTCCGGTCGATCGGATCCTTCGTGACCGCGTAGACGGCGGCCAGGACGGCGGAACAGAACAGACAGACCAGGGTCAGGCACAAGGCCATGTTCTTGAGATTGGATTTCGCTGCCATCGCTACGCCCTCCCGTATTTTTTCTGGTGGAATCCGTTGTTCAGCAGCGGCACCGTCGCGTTCATGAGCAGAATCGCGAAGCTCATGCCTTCCGGATAGGAGCCGAAGTATCGGATCATCAAGGTGATGAGTCCGATCCCGACACCGAAGATGATGCCGCCCTTCGTGCTCATGGGCGAGGTCACGTAGTCCGTCGCCATGAAGCAGGCACCCAGCAGCATGCCGCCGGTCAGCAGGTTGAAGAGCGGATCGGTGAACTGGGCCGGATTCGCCAGCCAGAAGATGCAGGAGAGGGCCGCCACCGTCCCGAGCACCGACAGGGTGATCCAGGGCTTGATGACCTTGCGGACGAGCAGGTAGAGGAAGCCGGCCAGCAGCGCAACGGCGCAGGCCTCACCGGCGGAGCCGCTGATGTTCGCAAAGAGCATCTGGGAATAGGTGTATCCGTGCTGCGCCATCACCTCCGGCACGGTGCTCCCCTGCATCAGGCCCTCCTTGATGACGCCCAGCGGGGTGGCCCCGGTCACGGCATCCACCCCGAAGAGCCCCTGGGGGATTTCCCAGTGCGTCATGTAGGTGGGAAAGGAGACCAGCAGGAACACGCGCCCTACGATGGCCGGATTGAACACGTTCTGTCCCAGGCCGCCGAAGGTCATCTTGGCGATGCCGATGGCTGCCACAGCCCCGATGAATACCACCCACCAGGGTGTGGCGGAGGGGAGGTTTAGCGCCAGCAGGATGCCGGTCACGACCGCTGAAAGGTCGCCCACCGTGGAGGGGCGCTTCAGCAGGAACCGGGTGATCAGATCCTCCAGCAGCACGCAGGAGGCGACGCTGACGCCCAGCACCAGCAGTTCCTTCCAGCCGTAGAACACGGCCGAAACGATCACCGCCGGCAGCAGGGCGATCACGACATCGCGCATCAAGATCCGTGTCGTGGTCCTGGCGTGGATGTGCGGAGAAGGTGAGACAATTAATTTATCCATGATAGCATTTTATTTCGCAGTAACTTTCGCAGCGGCGGCGGCGCGCGCGGCCATGGCGCGGGCCTTCATGATGCCCATCACCTTGCCGCGGGCCTGGCTGATGACATCCAGCAACGGAATGCCGGCCGGACAGATGTACAGGCAGCAGCCGCACTGGATGCAATCCTGCACGGCATTCTCCTCCAGCGCATCCATATTCCCGGCCTTGGCCAGCCGGTTCAGCAGGAAGGGTTCCAGGCCCATCGGGCAGGCATCCGCACATTTGCCGCAGCGGATGCAGTGGCTCTCGGGCATGCGCTTGGTCTGTCCACGGGTCAGGAAGAGCAGGCCGCCGGTCCCCTTCAGCGTGGGAGCGTCCAGGTTGGAGATCGCCTTCCCCATCATCGGACCGCCGCTGATGATCTTGCCGGTGTCCTCCGGAATGCCGCCGAGGTAGTCCACGATGGCACGCAGCGGCGTTCCCACCCGTACCAGCAGGTTCGCCTGCTTCGGGAAGCATTCCCCCGTCACGGTCACGGAATTGTCGATGAGCGGCTTGTTCTTCTGCACGGCATCGTAGACCGCCAGCGTGGTGCAG
>CABTXO010000273.1 GCA_902488725.1 uncultured Bacteroidales bacterium | reverse complement strand
GGTGCCGGTGACCACCACTTCATCCAGCGGATTGCCGGCAGGAGCGAGCCGGAAATCAAGGGTCATTGTCCCGACCGTCCCTGCTGAAATCCGCTTCTCTACGCTCTCGTATCCCATACAGGATGCCTTGAGTCTTATCATGTCGGCATCCTCTCCTCTGAGACGGTAGCAGCCGTTTTTGTCCGCCACTGCACCCTGCTTCCCGGCCGTCACTGTCGCGAACGGAATCGCCTGTCCGGTCTGTCTATCATAGATGGTTCCGCTGATTTGCCATTTATCCTGCGCAATGGCCAGCAAAGAAACAAGACCCGCCAGAACAGCCAGCAGAAACCTTTTTTCTTCGGTAAAAACACACATCATTACTATCTTTCAAAATTTAAGATGCAAAAATATGGATGTGCGCAGTTGCTGTCAATCCCGTTTTTTGAGGATAATTTTCTTGATCATATCCCCATTTCGAGTGATGCATCCCCCTCGCCAATGGACATTCGTGACTGACAACCACCTCATAAAGAGTAAGATACAACAATATCCCAGGACAATATTACCCTAGGGCCTTTCATGGAATCGTTTTTCTTCAGTTACTTGGCAATCACAGTAAACCTGGACAGAGGCCTACCGGCCGAACTCGAGGACGAGGGCGGAGGAGGCGGGGACCACGAAGGGCCGGCGGACATCCACGCGCTCGCCGGTCAGCACATCCGTGCCTTCGGTGAGGTCAGCGGCGATCTCCGCATAGTTGGCCCAGGGAACGATCTTGTTCTCCATCGAATTGTTCACATAGACGAACACCATCCCGCGGGACAGGTCGACCGTTGTCCGCTTGACGCCGTTCTCGGCAGGCTCGGCAGCGGCATCCGCTCCCGGGAAGTACCGGAAGTAGGCATAGGTGTTGTCGCAGCTGAGGAAGTGCATCGTCTTGCCCTGCTGCAGGACCTCGCTACCCTTGCGCCACCGGAAGAGCTTCCGCACCAGGTCGTGCAGCTGAGCCGCGTCGGCATATTCCCCGGAAGCCGCCCGGCGTCCTTCCTCCGTGAACAGATCCACGGCATCCCCCGGCCAGCCGCCCGGGAAATCCATGCGCAGCTCGCCGTCGCTCTTGTAGTTCTTGCCCGTCGCGAACATCATCTCGTCGCCGTAGAACAGCTGCGGGATGCCCCGGACCGTCGCCAGCAGGGTGTAGGCGATCTTCATCTTGGCCGGATCCTGGTGCCAGGCATCCGCAATCCGGTAGTGGTCGTGATTGGACAGGAAGACCAGCAGCTTGGAAACGTCGGCATAGGTCGCATTATGCGCCAGGGCATTGTACACCCGGAACATGCCCTGCCCCCACTGCGGCTGGTTCTCCCCCATCGCCGCCATGACGGCCTCCTGCAGCGGGAAGTCCATGATGGAAGGCAGGTTCGAGTTGAAGCCGTCCGCATTGGGATGGCCGGCCTGCCAGTAGGCCAGCTGGTCGAACTGGCTGTCCCAGCACTCCCCGACGATGTTGAAGTCGGGATATTCCCGCATCACGGCCGCGCACCACTGGCTCATGGGCACCTTCTCGTTGTAGGGATAGGTGTCCACGCGGAAGCCGTCGAGTCCGGAATATTCCGCCCACCAGATGGCCCACTGCTGGAAATAGCGGAGCACGAAGGGATTGTCGAGGTTCATGTCGGGCATCGCCGGCACGAACCAGCCGCTCTCCATGCGGTTGCGGTCGTAGACGGAGGCGTTGGGATCCATCAAGGTGGAGAAGGTGAAGTTGCTGCCGGTGTATTCCGGGAACTGATGAATCCAGTCCCGGAAGGGCAGGTCCTCCATCCACCAGTGGGCCGTGCCGCAGTGGTTGGTGACGATGTCCATGATCACCTTCAGGCCTTTCCCGTGCGCCTTGGCGACATATTCCTTGAACAATTCGTTGCTGCCGAATCGCGGGTCGATCTTGTAGTAGTCTCCGCAAGCATAGCCGTGGTAGGATTCGTAGTCCTGGTCGTCCACCAGCAGCGGGGTGCACCAAATCGCGGTCGCGCCCAGGTCGGCGATGTAGTCCAGGTGGTCGATGATGCCCTGCAGGTCTCCCCCGTGGCGGCCGAAAGGCTCGCTGCGGTTCGCCTGCTCGTCGGTGTCCTCCGTCGAATCGTTGGACGGGTCGCCGTTGGCGAAGCGGTCTGGGCAGATCAGGTAGATGAAGTCCGCCGTCGTGAAGCTCTTGCGGGCGGAGGAACCTTCCGCACGCGCCCCCAGTTCATACGGGACCCTGAAGGAAGTCTCCCCTTTCGTGAATATGAGCCAGGCGGTGCCGGGCTTGGCGGTTTCGCCGATCTTGAGGACCACGAACAGGTAGTTCGGACTTTCGGCCTTCTGCACTTTTGTCACTTCGACCCCGGGATACTCCGCCCGGATGTCATAGCCCGCAATCGCGGGGCCGTTCACCAGCAGCTGGAGCGGCATCTGCATGCCGGTCCACCAGCAGGGCGGCTCCACCCGGGCGATTTGCTGCGGGGTGGCTTCGGGGATGTTCGACAGGTCCGGGGCTTGGTTGCAGGCGGCGAGGAGACCTCCCGCCAGGGCGATCAGCGTCGCAGCGATCTGTAACGTTCTCATATTCATCATATTGTTTGATTCCATGTGCCGATTTTGCGATACATTATTTTCGTTAAATAATTCATAATCAATAACATGCGTATCGCCGGGCTTGCGGCCGGGTGTGCTTGCGGGCCGTGGCTTGTGGGCTGTGCTTGCGGGCCGTGGCTTGTGGGCTGGGCTTGTGGGCTGGGCTTGCGGGCGGGTGTACTTGCGGGCCGGGTTGCGGGCCAGCGGGCGGTGCGGAGCGGCCAACGGGCAGGCTGAGGGACCGATCAGCGGGACAGCTTGCGGGCCGCCGGCGACAGCCGGTCAGCGGGCGAACAGGCGGTAGGCATAGGGGGCGAGGGCCATGGATTCCGAGGCCGCTTCCTGCGAACCGTCCAGCAGGCTCGTGCGGGGCAGCGTCCGCCAGGCGGCAGGCAGAGCCACCGTCTGCGCAGAATCCCGGACATTGACCACGACCAGATATTTATCCGCTTTCTCCAGCAGGAGGACGTCGGGCGTCGAATAGGAGACCGGCGCTCCGTTC
>CABTXO010000272.1 GCA_902488725.1 uncultured Bacteroidales bacterium | reverse complement strand
GTCAGACACCTCTGGAAGGCCTGCTCCCGGTCATGAAGAGTCCGGAATCTGCAGAAAACCGGGCGATCTTCTGACCGTGGAAGATGGAAGGACCGGAAAAACGTCTCTGAATATTCTCGTAAAAAATCGCGACTCCGTGCTCCGAATCGCCAGACTGATCAACAAACTTTTGAATGGAAAAAGAACGGGTGTCTTGCGGTTCACCCGTGCAGTCCCGCCGGATTCACAAAGCGCTGCACGAGTCTCTTGCCTGTGGGCAATGAGGTCCCGGGGGCATCATTGCTGATCTGCCGTGAAGGACTCCAGCGAGATCCATTCTCCCGGCCTAATCTGTTGGTCGTGCAGGATGCGGAGCAGTTCCGCACAGGTCCCGTCTGCGAGCGCGGCGGCATGGTCGCGGGCGTTCTTCAGATAGAGGATCTGGATCCGGACCCGATCCACCCGCCGGGTCATTTCCGCGTCGGAGAAGACTGCTTGCCGCGCCTTTTCGAGCAAGCCGGACGCAGTTGCGAGGTACGCTTCCGTGTACAGCGGGTTGGCAGCATCGATGTAGATGCCCGGATGGGTCTCTTCGGTCACGAGGGCTTGCGTCGCATCGAAATATTCCTGGATGAAAGGGGCCGCAACTCCGTAGTAGTCGCGAATGAAGGCTTGAACCAGCGGAAGCGTCGGCTGATCTGGATTCCAGAGCAACTTGGCGAGCACCCAGGCGCGCAGTTCGGCGAATTCCCCACCTTCAGAGCTGTATTGCGCTTCTTCCTGAATACCGATCGCATGGTATTTCCGGTACGTCTTGATGTTGTCGGCGAGCACCCCGAAATTCGGGAAGGGCGCCAGGAATTGATAGAAATTCACGACATAGTCCCAGATGAAAAGCCGGGGTGCGATCCGGGACCATTCCCGTATGTCTTCCAGAAACGGCCGGTTGGTTTCACAGCCCTCCAGCGGATGCCCGAAGCAGCATTCGATGCTGCAGAGACGGATTACCACGTTGTCCCTCGGCACAATCCCTTCAGGGGGCCGGCGGGTGTACGTGTAGGCGAAAGTGCCGATGTACTTGCCGGGGTACTCCGCCTTGATCGCATCGGCGACCTGGTTCACGAACCAGAGGATCAGGCCGGAATGGCCTCCGTACCGCTTTTCAATTGCGCGGCAGGCCTCGCACTGGCAGGGCCGGTCATTGTCGTTCTGGCTCATGCTGTACACCCAGTATTCCGGATTGGCGGCAATCGCTTTCTTCATTTCGGCGATGCAGATCCGCAGCACTTCCGGATTGGACAGGCAGAGCTGGGCATATGTGGAAACGCGCAGCCCGTCGATCATGCTGAAATACTCCGGATGTGTGGAGTAGTACTGGTCGACCGGAACGAACTGACCGAAAGTGTGCGCATTCCAGTAAGCTTCGATCCCGCCGTATTCATTGGAAGCGGCAACCCAGGCGGAGTTGTTGAGGTTGTGCGCAAGCCATGCCGGACTCTGTTCGGCATGATGGTACTGGATGTGGCGATACCGTATGGCGGGTGATTCCCGAAGATCGATTGCTTGGAAATGCCACTGCTTCCGTTTCGGCACGACGGTGCAGTCCGGCGTGTACCATCTTACACCGAGGTACTTTTCAAGGAAAGAATAGACGCCGTACAGCGTTCCCCTGTTCCGGCCGCCGTAGAGGAACAGGTCCCCGTTCTTGCTCGTGCACACGAAGCCTTCATCGTCAGCTTCGGGGGACCGTACCCCCAGCAGCCGCTGTACGGGTTCGCTGCAGCCGACCCAGATGCGGCGTTCTGCCCGTGAGCGCCGGGCGGTCTCGGATGTCACGATCGGAAAAGTGGCTCCGCTGATTTCCTGCAGATACGCCTGCAGTTCTTTCGCGGCCGTTTTCTCGGACACGGAAGCGGCCGGATCGACGGCGATCCGATAGCGTGTGTCGCCGTTTCGGAACAAGATGGTGCGGCCGGAGGCCAAAGTTGTCAAGGTTAGCGCCAGGAAAGGCAGCAGCAGTTTTTGAAAGTTCATTTCGAAATGTTTTGCAGTATACCGGCGGGCGCAGGAGCGGGGGACCGCTGCGAGGGGAGGAGGGCCCAAATGCTCGAAAAGAGGATTGTCTTGTTCATTTTGAATATGTTTGTCCGGTTTGTGCGGCCCGGCTCCCGGCTTTCCGCCGCGGCGGCAGCCGGCATTTGCCGCCGGATTTTTCAAATATCGTACATTTCTCCGGCATTTCCCAGTCTTCCGGCAACGGAATTTCGTGGGCCGGCCTGACGGTTTCGGCAAAGATTTTGAGGGGCTTGTGGATATGCGCTCCCGCTGCGTGCAGGGGTGGCGGCATCGGGCGGCGTACGGGCGAACGGCCTGAAAGGTCTAGCAGGGGCGGATGCCGTCCGCGATGCCGGGTCTGGAGTGGGGGATGGCGTACGGGAGGATGGCCTGGAGGAATGTGCAGGGGCGGATGCCGTCCGCGATGGGGGGCTGGAGAGGGGGATGGCGTACGGGAGGATGGCCTGGAGGGGCGTACAGGGGCGGATGCTGTCCGCGATGGGGGGCTGGAGTGGAGAATGGTCCGGGGCGCAAGACAAATATGAAGGAAGATGACGATCAATCAGGAACTTTTGGACAGACTGAGCGCCGAGGCGCTGGAGAATCCGCGGCTGCGGCAGCATTTCGACCTGCGGACGTCTCCGGAGGAAGGGTCGCAGCGGATGCTGAATGCGCTGGCGATGGGGACGGTGGTGCCGGTGCATCGGCATCGGACGACGACGGAGACGGTGGTGGTGCTGCGGGGGAGCGTGCGGGAACTGTTCTTCGACGATGCGGGCAACCAGACCGAGGCGATTACGCTGGCGGCGGGGGGCGACAATGTCGGCCTCCAGATTCCGGCCGGGCAGTGGCACACGATCGATCCGCTGGTGTCCGGGACGGTGATTCTCGAGGCCAAGGACGGCCCCTTCGAGCCGCTGGGGCCCGAAGATGTGCAGTAGCTCCGCTAGCTAACGCCGGCGCACGGGAAGCGCAGCCGCCGTCCAAGGACGGACGTAGGAATATTCAAAAATCAGGAATATGAAAACATTGACAATACCGGCGTCGACCGACGGACTTGCGCTCTC
>CABTXO010000271.1 GCA_902488725.1 uncultured Bacteroidales bacterium | reverse complement strand
TTTCCGGTCTTTCCGTCTTCCACGATCAGAGAATCGACCAGTTTTTCTGCAGATTCCGGACGCTTCAGGACCGAGAGCAGGCCTTCCAGAGGTGTCTGACGGGGAGGGAGTTACACCCTCCTCCGGTACAGGAGCGACCCCAGAAAAAGGTCGTTGTGTTGATGGCATGACATTTTGGATTCGCCCTCCCAACGGGGCCTGGTGTCAAATATCCGATTCTAGAGAGGACATCGAACTGTACGGACACTTTTTCTGCGGTCCCGGCGCAGGGACCAAGCCCACGGGCCTGCCGTGTGTCATGAGAACTTGAACGGCCCGGCTTTTGTGACCGGAATCGGAAAATGCCAATCGGAAAATGCCAATCGGAAAATGCAGTGAAAGACTGGTGCGGAATTCCGGGTTTTTATGTACATTTGGCAAAACGAAATCGAAGCATGAAGCCGAAGCCAAAAGCACCGAAAGCCAAGATGCTTTCCAACGTCACAAAACCGGTCGATCTATCCTTGGCGGAATGGCAGGTCCGGTTGCGTGTCCAGGCGGCGGAAAAGGAACCGTTGACCATTTCGGAAGGAACCCTCGACGAAGATCGCAACGAACCGGGGCTGTACACGGTTGTCAACGGAAACTCGAAGAATCGGCATCTGGTTGAATTCCATGGGGAAGGGCATCCCCTGAACGGTTGCTCCTGCATGGATTTCCGGACCTCCCGGCTGGGGACCTGCAAGCATCTGGAGGCCGTCAAGGGGTGGCTCAGGCAGCGGAGAAAGCGTCCCTGCCGTCCGGATTCCGCCTTCACGATCCTGTACATGGACTATTGCGGTTTCCCCGTTGTCAAAGTCCTGTACGGCACGGAAGACGCTCCGGCACTTTCTAAAATCATACGGCCCTTTTTTGACGCTTCCGGCACCCTGACCGTGCCCGGAAATCTCCGGTTGCTGGATCTCATCAAGGAGGCGGGTGCCGCCAGCCGCTTTTTCCGCTGTCGTCCGGACGTGCTGGCCGAAGCCCTCCGGAAGGCCGATGATCTCCGGCGCGGCCGGATCCTCGATGACATGTTCAAAGACGGCAATTGGTGGAAGGACATTTTTGTCCAAGGGATCATTCCGTACCCGTATCAGCTGGACGGCATCCGGTTCGCCGCCCAGGCGGGAAAAGCCATCCTGGCGGACGAGATGGGACTGGGAAAGACGCTTCAGGCGATCGGAACCGCGGTGCTCCTGCGTCAGCAGGGCTTCGTCGATTCGGTGCTCGTGGTGTGTCCGACTTCGCTGAAGTACCAGTGGAAGAAGGAGATCAAGACTTTCTGCGGTGCGGATGCGCTCGTGATCGAGGGCGGCCACCTGAAGCGCAAAGCGTGTTATGCGGCGGAAGCCTTGTTCAAGATCGTCTCCTACAATGCGGTCTCCAATGACATCAAGATCTTGAAAAGCCTCCAGACCGATATGCTGATTCTGGACGAGGTGCAGCGTCTCAAGAACTGGAACACCCAGATTGCCAAGTCTGCCCGGAAGATCCGCTCCGACTATTCCCTGATCCTGTCCGGCACCCCGCTGGAGAACAAGCTTGAAGAACTGTACTCGGTCGTGCAACTCGTGGATCAATACCGGCTGGGGCCATACTACCGATTCCGCCATGACCACATTCTGACCGACGGCACCGGGAAAGTGCTGGGCTACGAAGGTCTGAATCAAGTCGGATCCGAAATCGCTCCGATTCTGCTCCGGCGCAGGAAGGCGGATGTCTCCCTGCAGCTGCCCGAGCGGATGGACAAGAATCTGTTCGTTCCGATGACTCCTGCACAACGGGAAATACATGAGGAATGCAAGAGCCATGTCGCCAGGCTAGTGCTCAAGTGGAAGCGGATGCACTTTCTCAGCGAGACGGACCGGAAGCGTCTGCTCTTGCTGCTTTCCCAGATGCGGATGGTCTGCGACAGCACTTACATCCTGGACCAGAAGAGCCGCAACGACACGAAGATCGAGGAGGCGATGAACATTTTGGACAGCATCTTTTCTTCCGGGGAGGAGAAGGCGGTGATTTTCAGCCAGTGGGAGCGGATGACCCGGCTTGTCGCCCGCGAACTGGATGCTGCGGGGATCCGCTATGAATATCTCCACGGCGGTGTCCCGTCCGGGAAGCGGAAAGCGTTGATCGACGGATTTGCCGAAGATCCTTCGGTCCGGGTGTTCATTTCCACGGACGCCGGGGCGACAGGACTGAACTTGCAGGCCGCATCCTACATCATCAACCTTGATCTACCCTGGAACCCGGCAGTGCTGGAACAGCGGATCGGAAGAATCTACCGGATCGGACAGCGGCGCAACATCCAGGTGATCAATCTGGTGGCCACGGACACGATCGAGGAGCAGATGCTCGCCAAGTTGAAATTCAAGACCTCTCTGTTCGACGGGGTGCTGAACGGCGGGGAGGACTGTATCTTCCTGGATGACAACAAGCTGGAGTCTCTCGTTTCGGACTTCGACTTCTCTCCGGCGGAAAAAACCCTTCCGGCGGAGGATGGCGAAACGGAGCCGCCTGCCGCATTCAAAGAACCTCAGCAGGCGGTGCATCCGGGCATGGGTGCTTATGATTCGGCAGAACCGGGAGTCGATGGGGCTCCGGATGACGATCTGGCCCCGGAAAGCGATGGGGCTCCGGAAGAGGAAGGGGACGAGGTGGCGCAGGACGTGCTGTCCAAGGGCGCTGATTTCTTCGGGAGCCTGCTCTCGGTCCTGAAGCGTCCGGAATCTGCAGAAAAACTGGTCGATTCTCTGATCGTGGAAGACGGAAAGACCGGAAAAACGTCTCTGAATATTCCCGTGAAAAATCGCGACTCCGTGCTCCAAATCGCCAGACTGATCAGCAAACTATTGAATGGATAAAGGACGGGAAGTCAAAATCCGGTTCCAGGTGTGCAGTTTCCGGGAAACTTTCAGCCGAACAGTGTCGAGCCTTTCGCTTGTCCGAGTTCCAAGAGTTCGGCGGCGATCGACGGGCTGGTGAGCCGCATCATCGAATCCTCTTCCCGATCCCTCGACAACAGGTTCATGCTCCCGTACCAGACGAGCGTACCGTCAATCACGGCGAAATGCTTGCGGCAGCC
>CABTXO010000270.1 GCA_902488725.1 uncultured Bacteroidales bacterium | reverse complement strand
CGGGTGAAGACGTAGGACGAAGCGATGCCCGGATTCACCGGCAGGAGCTTGTTGCTGCCCTTCGGGGCCGTCCGGTCGAACGGAGGTGTCGCAATGCGGACGTTCAGCTTGATGATGTCGCCCTCGGCAGGGTAGGAGGCCATGGAATAGGCCCGCACCGTCGCCTCGGGGTTCGAAGAATGGAGCCCGAAGAAACCGAAATGCTCCCAGTCCGCCTTGTAGTCGGGATCCACGTCGATGTCCTTGAAGTCAAGTTCGTAGGCGGGGATGTCGATCTGGATGTACTCGCCGGACTTGAAGTCGAGGTGTTCGCCTTCCGGCAGCTTGACCGTGAATTCCTTGATGAAGGTGGCCACGTTGTGGTTCGAGATGACCTCGCATTCGAGCTTCTTGACGCTCAGGGTGGATTCCGGGACCTGGATCTTCAGGTTGTCCTTGATCTTCACCTGGCAGCCGAGCCGGTAGCCGGCGTTGATCTGCTTGCGGTTGAAGAAGCCCGCTTCCGTCGGCAGGATGGTTCCGCCGCCTTCGAGCACCTGGACCTTGCACTGACCGCAGCTGGCCTTTCCGCCGCAGGCGGAGGAGAGGAAGATCTTCTGTTCCGCGAGGGTGTGGAGGATGTCTCCGCCCTGGGGCACGTCCAGCGTCTTCTTCCCGTTGTTGATGTCGATGGTGACGGTTCCTTCCGGGGTGAGTTTGATCTTGATGAAGAGCAGCAGCGCGACAAGGATCAGCGTCACGGCGACGATCGTTACGATTGCTGAAAATAAAGTTGAAAACATCGTTCTGCCTCCTTGTTAAAGTGAAATGCCCATGAAGGTCATGAAGGCCATGGCCATCAGACCGACGGTGATGAAGGTGATGCCGATCCCCTTGAGTGCGGGCGGCACGTTGTTGTAGGCCATTTTCTCGCGGATGGCGGCCAGGGTCACGATGGCCAGAAACCAGCCGAGACCGGAGCCGAGCGCATAGACCGTGGCCTCTCCGACATTCACGAAGTCCTTGTTCTGCATGAACAGGGAGCCGCCGAGGATGGCGCAGTTCACCGCGATCAGCGGCAGGAATATTCCGAGAGAGGAATACAGGGCCGGGGCGAACTTCTCGACCACCATCTCCACGATCTGCACGATGGCCGCGATGACCGCGATGAAAATGATGAAGCTGAGAAAGCTGAGGTCCACGTCGGTGAAGCCCTCACCCAGCCAGGAAAGGGCTCCCGGCTGCAGCACATACCGGAACAGCAGGTAGTTGATCGGAAGGGTCACCACCAGCACGAAGATCACCGCAAGACCGAGTCCCCACGCCGTCTTCACATTTTTCGACACCGCCAGGAATGAACACATTCCCAGGAAGTAGGCGAAAATCATGTTGTCGACGAAGATGGACTTGACGAATAAGTTGAGATATTCCATAATCTGTACTTGTCTGAAAGGTTATTTCTCCTGCAGGTCTTTCTGGATGCCGCGCTGGATCCAGATAATTACGCCGATGAGGATCAGCGCCATCGGAGGCAGGATCGTGAGCCCGTTGTTCACGTAGCCGGCTTCGTAGAGCGCCTGCGGGATGAGCGGAATCCCGAAGAGGGAGCCAGAGCCGAAGAATTCACGGAACAGGGCGACGACGACCAGGATGAGGCCGTAGCCGACACCGTTCGCAAGGCCGTCCAGCAGCGAGGGGAACGGCTTGTTGCCGAGCGCGAACGCCTCGATGCGGCCCATGACGATGCAGTTCGTGATGATGAGGCCGATGTACACGGACAGCTGCTTGTCGATGCCGTAGGAATAGGCCTTCAGGATCTGGTCCACCAGGATCACCATCATGGCGACGACCACGAGCTGCACGATGATGCGGACACGGTTCGGAATCGTGTTCCGGAGAAGCGAGAGGATGAAACTGGAGATTCCCGTCACGATGATGACGGACAGGGCCATGACCAGGGCTCCCTTCATCTCGACCGTGACGGCGAGGGAGGAGCAGATACCGAGGATCAGGACGGTGATCGGGTTGCCCTTGAAGATCGGATTCAGTATTGTTTCCTTGAGTTTTGCATTCATATTCCTGTCCTCCTATTTCTCAAAATACGGTTTGTAGGCAGTGAGCCAGGTGTTCACGGCGCTGCCCAGACCCTTGGAGGTCATCGTGGCGCCCGTGATGGCGTCGATGGCGTTCCGCCGCCCTTCCGGCGCGCCGCCCTTGACGATGTCGAAGACGGGGGACCCGGAGAAGTCCGCGATCTTGCCGACAAATTCGGCGCGGAAGTCGGGGTCGTCCTTGATCTTCGCACCCAGGCCTGGCGTTTCGGACTCGTGGTCGAAGTAGGCGCCGACGAAGGTCCTGAGGTCCTCGTCGAAGGCGAGGTAGCCCCAGACCGGTCCCCAGAGCCCTCCGCCGTAGCAGGGGACGACCGTGATTTCCTTGCCGTCCTTGTCGAAGACATAGACCGGAAGTTCCACCGCTTTCCCGCCCTTGATGGCGAGGTCCTGTACCTTGAGCCCGTCCTGGAGCTCGATTTTCGTGACTTCGGTGTTCAGGGCGCGGACCGAGTCGCCCTGCGCGTTGATGACGAAGGCGCGCTTGATGTTCTTGGAATAGGCTTCCAGCACCTTGTCGTTCCCCATTCCGTCGCATTCTTCCTTCGTGAAGAACCCGGCGGCCGTGAGCATCTGGCTGATGGTCTCGGCCTTGATGTTGGCGGTCTGCTTCGGCTTCAGCGCCATGGCCACGAAGGCGAGAATCGCTGCGACCAGGATGACGATGACGGTCGAATATATAACTGTGTAGGCGTTGCTGTTCGTATTCATATTCCTGTCGTCATTAAGCGGTTTCCATTTTTTTCGCTCTCCTGCGGATCGCGGAAGAGGTCACGATGTGGTCGATGAGCGGCGCGAAGCAGTTCATCAGGAGGATGGCGAGCATCATGCCCTCGGCATAGCCGGGGTTGAAGAGGCGCACCGTGATGCAGAGCGCGCCGACCAGGAAGCCGTAGATCCACTTGCCGGTCTCGGTCTGGGCGGAGGTCACGGGATCCGTGGCCATGAACACCGTACCGAAAGCGAAGCCGCCCATCAAGAGCTGCATCCAGGCCGGAACGTCGGTCACGCCGAAGGCGG
>CABTXO010000269.1 GCA_902488725.1 uncultured Bacteroidales bacterium | reverse complement strand
TGGGCGCAGTAGATCCGCATGTCGTTCTTGCCGAAGCGTCCGTCTTCTTCCAGCCGCAGGGCGTTCTCCCAGACGGCGATCGCGCCGGTGCCGCTGCCGACCGCCTGGAAATAGGCGTCCGGAATCCGGCCGATCACCGACACAGCGCTCAGGAGGGTCGTGCCCATGCCGTCGCGGCGGGCGACGTTCTTCGCCCCGCCTTCGGCCATGTAACGCGGATCCTTGCAGAGCTTGTCGCCCAGGGTGATGGCGTCGAAATAGTCGGTGCCGTTCGGGGTGGCGACGATCTTCACGCAGGATTTCAGCTTCTTCAGGAACCACAGGTCGCTGATGTTGTCGTTGGGGATGCAGATGACCAGCGGAATGTCGTTGTCGGAACAGACACGGGCAAAGGCGCGGGCAGTGTTGCCGGCGGACTGCACCACCAGGATGCGCTTCTCGTTCTTCCGCATGCGCGAGCACACCGCGAAGGCCTCCGTCTCCTTGAAGGAGCAGGTCTCCATGCGCGCGCCCCGTTTCGGGACGTAGCCCGAGAGGGTGATGAAGAGATTATCCATTCCGAGAAACTCGGCCAGGCCGCGGCTTTTGTAGGTCACGGGCGCATGGGAGTGCTTCAGCGTGCGGCGGATGGGCATCCAGTCCGCATATTTGTAGATTCCCTTGCGGTTGTCCCGGACCGTTAACTGCTTGTTCTCATAGATAGCGCGGACCAGCGAGGGGGCGCCGCCTTCGGGATCCGTCAGGGTCCAGCCTTCGTCTTCGAAGATCCGGCCGGAGCCGACATTGAGCAACTGGTACTTCGTTCCTTTGAATTTCATATTCATGCGTTGTTGTGATTGCTAGAGATGGATCAGCAGCCAGGTCATGTAGCAGGCTTCGACCATGAGCAGGATGAAGCCGTCCGCCCGGTCTAGCCGCCGGCGGTGGCCCGTGTAGGCGCTGGACCAGATCAGGACCGCGCTGAGCAGCAGGACGCCCAGGTCCATGAAACTCATCCCGGAATTCAGCTGGCCGCTGCCGTCGAAGGACAGAGGGCAGATGACGGCAGAGCCTCCCAGGATCAGCAGGATGTTGGAGATGTTCGAGCCGATGATGTTGCCGAGGGCCAGCTGGCCGCGTTTCTTGAAGGCCGCCACCACGCAGGTGGCCAGCTCCGGCATGGAGGTGCCGCCGGCGAGCACCGTGACGGCGATGAACTTGTCGCTCACGCCGATCCGGGTGGCGATCTCTGTCGCGTAGTTGACGAAGAGCCGTCCGCCGAAGATGAGGCCGCCGAGGCCGGTGAGGATCGCCAGTACGGCCAGGGAAGTCCGCATCATCTTTTCACCGCCGGCGTCGGAAGGGAATTTCGGCTTTTCCCGGAAGGAAGTGACCAGGTAGGCCGCGAACAGCAGCAGGAACAGGATGCCGTCCAGCCGGCTGAGCATGTTGCTGCCGATCCCCGTGATGGTCTTGTTCATCCCCAGCAGGATCAGCAGCAGGGTGACGCCGATGTTCAGCGGGATGTCCCGTTTCAAGTTGCTGCGGGTCATGTTCATCGGCCAGATCAATGCGGTGACCCCCAGGATGAGGAGCACGTTGAATATATTGGAGCCGACCACGTTGCCGATCGCGATGTCTGCATTCCCCTTCAGCGCGCCCATGAAACTCACGACCATTTCCGGGGTGGAAGTCCCGATGCCGACGATGGTCAGGCCGATCACGAATTCACTGACCTTCAGCCGGCGGGCAATGGCGGTGGAGCCCTCCACCAGCCAGTCGGCGCCGAAAATGATCAGCACGAGACCGCACAGCAGGAACAGCAGCAGGAGCCCCGTGGTCGCTTGTGCGGGATCGAACATTTCGAATATTCTCATCGAAGTGTGCACTTGGATTCTTGAAGTACAAATTTACGCAAATTCTTCAAAAAATGCTATTTTTGTGTGTTGTACATTCATCTGTCCGCTCATGAAATCATATAAATTCTTCCTCCTGATCCTGTTCGCCTGGGCGGCCGTGGCGCCTGCCGCGGCGAAGGAGAAGACCGTCATCTACCACCTACGCCTCGACCACAACATCGACGAGGTCGCCCGCAACCGCGTGACCAAGGCCCTGTCCGATGCGCGGAAGGCCGATGCCGATTATTTCCTGCTGGATCTGGACACCTACGGCGGGGCGCTGGAAGCTGCGGACAGCATCCGGACCGCGATCCTCCAATGCGGGATTCCGACCGTCGCCTTCATCAACCTGCAGGCGGCTTCCGCGGGCGCGCTGATCAGCATCGCCTGCGATTCGATCTACATGAAGACGGGATCGACCATCGGGGCGGCGACCGTCGTGAACGGGATGAACGGGCAGCCCATGCCGGACAAGTACCAGAGCTTCATGCGGGGCATGATGCGTTCCACGGCCGAGGCTACGGGGCGCGATCCGCTCGTCGCGCAGCAGATGGTGGACACGGCCCGTGTGCTCAGTCTGACGCCTTCCGAAGCCCTGAAAGCGGGCTATTGTGAAGGAATATGCGAGAACGTGGAGGAGGTGGCCGCCAAGCTGGCGGACGGCCGGGCATATTCCTTTGTGGAATTCTCGCAGAGCGGGGCGGAAAAGGCCGCCGAAGCCATGCTGGGCATCCGGTTCCTCTTCCTGATGATGATCTTCGGGGGGCTCTACATCGAGTTCAAGACACCCGGCATCGGCATTCCGGCCCTGGTCGCCCTCGTCGGGGCCGTCCTGTACTTTTCGCCGCTGTACATCGTGCACCTGGCGCAGAACTGGGAGATCGCCCTGTTCATCGTGGGTCTGGTGCTGCTGGCGCTGGAGCTGTTCGTGATCCCGGGATTCGGGGTGGCCGGCATCCTGGGCATCGCTGCGATCCTGGTGTCGCTCACTTTTGCCGCCATCGACAACAGCGAACTCTTCCGTTTCGACGGCACTTTCGATGCCAAGCCCGTCCTGTGGCCCTTCGGAGAGGTCGTGATCGCTTTCGCGGTGTCCGTTTTCGCAGGAATATGGCTGGTCGGGAAACTGTACCCGACGCGGGCGTTCAACGAGGTGGCGCTCAGGCAGTCGCTGACCGGCGAAGAAGGCTTCATCCTGCTCATGGTCGAAGCCTGCTACATGACCTGGCTGCTGATCCATCTCTAGCAATCACAACAACGCATGAAT
>CABTXO010000268.1 GCA_902488725.1 uncultured Bacteroidales bacterium | reverse complement strand
GTCTTCCCGGTGCGGCAGGTCGACCTGGGTGGCGTCCCCGGTCACGATGAATTTCGCATTGGGCCCCATTCGGGTCAGGAACATCTTCAGCTGCCCCATGTTCGTGTTCTGCGCTTCGTCCAGGATGACGCAGGCCCGGTCCAGGGTCCGCCCGCGCATGTAGGCCAGCGGAGCGATCTGGATGGTTCCTTCCGCCATGAATTCCTGCAGTTTCCTGACCGGAATCATGTCGCCCAGCGCATCGTAGAGCGGCTGGAGATAGGGATCCAGTTTGTCCTTCAGGTCGCCCGGCAGGAAGCCCAGGCGCTCTCCCGCCTCCACGGCCGGCCGCGTCAGGATGATCCGTTTGATTTCCCGGTTCTTGAGTGCGCGCACCGCCAGGGCGATGGCGATGTAGGTCTTGCCCGTTCCGGCAGGACCCACGGCGAAAATCAGGTCGGTATCGAAGTAGGCCTTGACCATTGCCTGCTGGTTCTGGTTGCGGGCCCGGATCGGCTTCCCGTCCGTCCCGTGTACGATGACTGCATCGCCGGAAAGCCTGAATGCGTCCGGGGAGGATTCTCCATCGAAAATGTCTTCCACGTCGAACACGGTGAGGTTCAACTTGTGGCGGCGTTTCTCGATGAGTTCCCCGAATTTCCGGGTGAACTCCTGGATGGCGTTCTGCTTGCCGTCGAGGATGATCTTGTCCCCGCGGGCGGCCACTTTCAACGTCGGAAAGTAACTGCAGAATTCTTCCAGAATCTTGTTCCCGGCTCCGTAGATCTCCACGGGATTCATGCCTTCAAGCGTGATGGTTTTCTTCATATCGGATTATGGCTGTCTTGCAGAATGTTGTGTGTGCGGTGCGGATGCGTCCCGGACCCCCGTCTTCGCCTGCACTCGTTCGAAGGAGGTCATCATGTTGTCGTAGTCCGACCCGATCTTCCAGGCATCCTTCTTTCCGGAATATTCCCGGATGGGCACGGAGCAGTAGCTCGGGGTCAGGGTGCCCGGCCGCGCACACCAGGTGTAGGTCGGCTCGGGCGGGAGCATCCGCCGCTTTCCCGACGCATCGGTGACGATGCGCAGGGTGAGGAGCAGGCCCACGCGGGTGTTGACCGCACTCATGTTGGAGATGGCGTTGCCCAGGGAATAGACCACCGGGACGTTGCGGGTGCCGATGCCGTTGTCGTTCGGCAGGACGAAGGTTTCGATGTCTTGCACGACGTGGGGATGCGAGCCGATGACGGCGTCGCAGCCCTGTTCCGCCAGCCAGCGGGCCAGCTGCCGCTGGGGTTCGGAATGGGTGAGGACATATTCAGTGCCCCAGTGCGGCAGGGCCACGATGAAGTCGGCGGAGGTCTTGCGCGCCCTGCCGAGCACGGCCCGCAGGGCGGCGGTGTCGGTGCGCCAGACCTTCGGCCAGGGTTCCGCCAGCCCCAGGTTGGTCCCGTAGGTGAAATTCACGAGGGCGATGCGAATTCCCTTGACATCGACGATGAGGGGGTTGCGGAGCGTGTCCTCCCGGGCGTCCGGGGCCGTGCCGGTGTAGCGGATCCCGCATTCCCGCTCCATGCGGGCATAGATGCCGAGGGTCCGCTCCAACCCGGCCTTCCCCTTGTCGAGAATGTGGTTGTTGGCCGTCAGAAATATGTCCACGCCGCAATCGGCCACATAGTCGGCGTAGCCGTCCGGGGCGGAGAAGCAGGGGTAGCCGGTGTATGGTTGCCCGCCCAGGGTGAATTCCATGTTGGCGACGGCCAGGTCGGCTTCCCGGAGCGGGCCTTCGAGCAGGGAGAAGTAACTGCTGAAGTCATAGGTCCCGTCGGCGCGGCGGGCGTTCGCGATCTGATCCCGGTGCATCATGACGTCCCCGATGAACACGAGGGTGGCCGTGTCGGGCACCGGCGGCAGCGGCTTCGGCCAGGGTACCGGCCCGAACGGCTGCGCCTGCAGGAGATTCCCGGCAAGCAGGAGTAAGAGTGCTGCGGAAAGGCGGATCCTCATCCTAACGCTGGTTGAGGACCACGACGGTGGTGTCGTTCAAGCGGATCCGGAGCCATTCCTCCAGTTTGCGGGCGCGTGCAGACGGCAGGGGAGCGGCGGTCTTCGCCACGACGAGCAGGCAGCGTCCCTGGGTCAGGCTGTCCGTCCGGACCGCCGCACCGCGCGTCAGGAGCAGTTCCTTGATCTCCGGATACTGCGATTTGACTTCGCGTGTGACCTGCACGTAGGGAATTTCCGTGTTGCTGATCGCAATCAGCTTCTTTTCCAGCTGGCGGATCTGCAGCTCCTTCCGGTTCAGTTCTGCGTCGGTCCGTTCATAGATACCTTTCATCAGTTTCTCGGACTGCTTGGCCTCTTCTGAAAACATGTTGTGCTCCTCGATGGAGAGCTTGTCTTCCGGGATTCCGCAGTCGGCCGCGGAGGCGTACATGGCCGCCTTCATTTCGGGGGTCAGGGTCGCCCCGGCCGTGTGGATCACGGCTTTCATGCCCTTCCGGGTATCGATGGTGTAGTCGTAGATGTAGCCGCCCTCGAAGGCCTTGTGCTCTGTGACGAAGGACGCCACGCTCTGCTTGAAGTTGTTCTCCTGGATCAGCACCCATGCGCTCCAGATGCTCGGGATGACGACCAGCAGGGTGACGAAGGAGATCAGCTGGCGGGTGCGCTTGGCTGTCTTCGCATCCACGAACTGGGCTTCCTGGAAGTCCAGGTACTTGGTCATCACATAGGTGGCGAGGATGATGAAGACGCTGTTGATGATGAACAGGTACATCGCGCCCGCGAAATAGTGCAGGTTCCAGTTGGCCAGTCCGTAGCCGGCCGTGCAGAGCGGCGGCATCAGGGCTGTGGCGATGGCGACGCCGGAAAGCACGGTGCCCTTCTCCTTCCGGCTCATTTCGAAGATGCCGGCCAGTCCGCCGAAGAGGGCGATCAGCACGTCGTAGATGGTGGGGCTGGTCCGGGCCTCCAGTTCGGTGGGCGCGGAGAGATTGAGCGGGGTGATGAGGAAGTAGACGAAGGAAGCGAGCAGGCCGATGGCGACCATCACCAGCAGGTTCTGCAAACCGTACTTGATGAGGCGGGTATCGTTGGTGCCGAGCCCCAGACCGATGCCGAAGATCGGCCCGAGCAGGGGCGAGATGAGCATCGCACCGATGATGACGG
>CABTXO010000267.1 GCA_902488725.1 uncultured Bacteroidales bacterium | reverse complement strand
TTATGAACCCGACGCTCTAACCAGCTGAGCTACCCCGCCTTGTTAGTTAGGGGGCGCTGCCCCCTGACCCCCCCGCGGCCTTTGCGCCTTTCCGACTTTGCTGGCGCAAAGTCCCGGCCCGGCCGGTCGGCTGCAGCCGACTTTTCAGGCGCTTCTTGGCACCGGTCGGTGCAAAAAAGTTGAGATAGAAGGATTCGAACCCTCACTGACAGAGCCAGAATCTGTAGTGCTGCCATTACACCATATCTCAAGAGTGGCTATTTGCATCGCTGCAATAGGACTGCAAAATTAGAGATTAATCCCGAATTGTCAAAACTTTTCTTAAAAATTAGCGGATGGCCATTTGCGATCCGATACGCTGGCAGGACCTCAGCGGTTGCGGCGGATGAGGAGGCAGAGGCCGAGGAAGGTGAAGAGGGCGTTGAAGAGGAGGAGTTCGTAGCTGAACTTGTAGCCGCCGAACCAGCGGGCGGAATTGGTCTGCAGGATGAAGCAGAGGACCGGTGCGACGACCGCCACGACCGGCACCCACCTGTCCCGGATCTTCCGGCGCGTGAGCAGCCCGAAGGCGAACATTCCCAGGATCGGCCCGTAGGTGTAGCTCGCCAGCTTGTACACCGCATCGATGGCGCTCTTCGTATTCAACAGATGAAAGATGAATATGCAGACGCCCATCAGCAGGGCCATGGCCAGGTGCACCCGCTTCCGGACCCGCGTCACGTCGGCCTCGGACTTCCCGGACGTGCCGATGATGTCCACCGTGAAGGAGGTCGTCAGCGCCGTCAGCGCCGAACCGCCCGCCGAATAGGCGCAGGACACCAGCCCCACCACGAACATGATGCCCACGACGGCAGGCAGCAGGCCGCTGGTCGCCACCGCCGGGAACAGGGTGTCCCCGACCTGGGAAAGGCCTTTGGCGGTACCGAATATGTACAGCAGGGCTCCCAGCGAGAGAAACAGGAAAATTACTGGAATCTGCATCAAGCCGCTGGTAACCAGGTTCTTCTGTGCGCTGCGGTAGTCCTTGCAGCTCATCGTCCGCTGCATCAGATCCTGGTCCAGCCCGGTCATCGCCACCACCGTGAACACCCCCGCCAGGAACTGCTTCCAGAAATATTCCGGATGATTCACGTCGTCGAAGAAGAACATCTTCGAATAGGCGCTGTCGCGGACGGTCTGCACAAGCCCCGAAAAGTTCAACCCCAAGTCCCCGGCGATGAACACGATGCCCAGCACGATGGCCGTGATCATGCAGACGGTCTTGAGCACGTCGGTCCAGATGACGGACTTCACGCCGCCCCGGAAGGTGTACACCAGCACGATGCCCATGGACACCAGCACGTTCAGCAGGAAGGGCAGTCCGAGGGGCGCGAACACCATCAGCTGCAAGGTCACGCAGACCAGGAACAGCCGCACGGCGGCCCCGAGCATCTTCGAAAGGAAGAAGAACCAGGCTCCCGTCTTGTGGGCGGACATTCCGAAGCGGGCGTCCAGGTACTGGTAGATCGACACCATATTCATTTTGTAAAACACCGGCACGAGGACGAAGGCGATGATGAGGTAGCCCACGAAAAAGCCCAGGCACATCTGCATGTAGCCCATGGCGGTACCGTTCACCCCGACCATGCCGGGCACGGACACGAAGGTCACCCCGGACATCGGGGCGCCGATCATGGCGATGGCGGCGATCCACCAGGGGGTCTTGCGGGCGCCGGTGAAGAAGCCGGCGTTGGAACTTTCGCGGGAGGAAATCCAGGACACCGTGAACATTACGGCGAAATAGGCCAGGATGACGGCGATGACGGAAATAGGACTCATATTCAGTAAATTAAAACGCTCAATTGCGGACCAGTAGGACGGTGGCCCAGACTTCGCAGCCTTCGCCGCGGCCCACGAAGCCCAGATGCTCGGTGGTCGTGGCCTTGACGGAGACCTGCGAGACTTCCACTTCCATGACCTGTGCAAGACATTCCCGCATGGCCGGGACCAGCTTCCCGATCTTGGGTGCCTGCAGGGCGATGGTGATGTCGGCGTTGCCCAGGGCATAGCCCTCCCGGCCGATCAGCGCCATCACTTTTTCCAGCAGGAGCTTGCTGTCGACCCCCTTCCACCGCGGGTCGTTGTCCGGGAAATGCTTTCCGATGTCTCCGAGTGCCGCCGCGCCCAGCAGAGCATCGCAGAGGGCATGGATGGCCACGTCCCCGTCGGAGTGGGCCACGAAGCCGGTTTCGCTTTCGATCCGGATGCCGCCGAGAAACATCGGCAGGCCGGGCTGCAGGGCGTGCACATCGTAGCCGTTGCCGATTCTGATGGGATTTTCGTTCATGGTCTCGCCAAGTTTTCTCCAAATTTAGTAAATTTGCCCGCATCCCGAAAATTCGGGCGTGAAACGAATATGAAGAAAAATTTACAGACCCTGTGTGTCCAGTCCGGCTGGAAGCCCAAGAAGGGCGAACCCCGGGTGCTCCCCATCTACCAAAGCACGACGTTCAAGTACGATACCTCCGAAGAAATGGGCAGGCTCTTCGACCTGGAGGAGAGCGGCTACTTCTACACGCGACTTTCAAACCCCACGAACGACGCCGTGGCGGCCAAGATCAACGAACTGGAGGGAGGCGTCGGAGCCATCCTGACCTCTTCCGGACAGGCGGCCAATTTCTATGCCGTCTTCAACATATGCGAGGTGGGCGACCATTTCATCGCTGCCAGCCAGATCTACGGCGGGACCTACAACCTGTTCGGGGTCACGCTGAAGAAACTCGGCGTCGAGTGCACCTTCATCGACGAGGAAGCCTCCGACGAAGAAATCGAAAAAGCCTTCCGGCCGAACACGAAGTGCTTCTTCGGAGAGACCATCTCCAATCCCGGCTGCCGGGTGTTCGACATTGAACGCTTCGCGAAGATGGCGCATCGGCACGGGGTGCCGCTCATCGTGGACAACACCTTCGCCACGCCGATCCTCTGCCGCCCGTTTGAATGGGGAGCCGACATCGTGACGCATTCCACCACGAAGTACATGGACGGTCATGCCACCCAGGTGGGCGGTGCAGTCGTGGACAGCGGCAATTTCGACTGGGAGGCGCATGCCGACCGCTATCCGGGCCTTACGACACCCGACGAAAGCTACCACGGCCTGACCTACACGAAGGCCTTCGGGAAGAAC